>CAZOCV010000032.1:0-8094 GCA_964578395.1 uncultured Pirellulales bacterium | reverse complement strand
TCCAATCGCCGCGTGTTGCTCATCGATGCCGATCTGGGACTGGCCAACCTTGACGTGTTGCTGCAGGTTCGTGCTGCCGCCAATTTGAGCCATGTCATCAGCGGCCGCCGTCCGCTTCAGGATATTATTACGCCCGGTCCCGCCGGACTGCGCCTTATCTGCGGCGCATCGGGTATGGCCCAGTTGGCGGACCTCAACGAATTCCAGCGGCAGCGGCTTATTCAGGAGATGGAGCATCTGGAGCTGCAGGCGGATTTCATCATCATTGATACGGGGGCGGGCATTTCCAAAAATGTTTTGGGCTTTTGTCATGCCGCCGACCATGTGCTGGTCGTGTCCACTCCTGAACCGACCAGCATCACCGATGCCTATGCCATGATCAAAACACTCAGCCGGGAGCCTTCCGGCGCCAAACTGTCTTTGCTGGTTAATATGGCCGATGACCGCGAGGAAGCTAAAAAAGTTTATCAGCGCCTTGCCGCGGTCGCCAAAAAGTTTCTTTCCGTGGTGGTTTACGATGCCGGTTATGTTCTTCGTGACGACCACATGACCCAGGCCGTACGCCAGCAGCAGCCGCTGGTGCTGACTTTTCCGCATTGTCAGGCCACGCATTGCCTCAATGCTTTGGCCGGAAAACTTGGGCGGTCCGCCCATGCCGATGCCCCGGAAATGGGTTTTTTCCGTCGTGTCGCCAACTGGTTTTTCTAAAACGGACTTATTTAACAGCCGATAATAGATGGACATCATAAAACAAACATTGTTAGCGCTGCGAGCTATACGCCTGAACACCTTAATGATGCTCTGCAAACCACTTAACGATCAGGAGGGACTGCGATGAATAGAGTCTGCGCCGCCGGCATGGCTTTATTGGCCTTCAGTTGCTCGCTGGTTATCGGACTATGCGTCGGCAATCCTTTTGTCACTGTGGTTGGCCGTGCTCTGGTAGTTATGGGGATTTTTTATGTTTTGGGGCTATTGTTCGGCGTCATCGGAGAAAAAGTCATCAAGGAAAATTTCGATGTTGAAGCGCAGATGATTCGTCAAAAAACGCACGCCGCAGATTCAGTTCCCGCCGCCGCTAATCCCAAACCGGAGGCCGCGGCGGCTGCGGATGTGTCAGCGGCAGCAACGTCAGCAACACCAATACCAACAGCACCGGATTCGCCGGTTAAAAAATAATATTTTTCCGCCGTTTATCGGCAAGTAATGCCAACGGTAATTAGAAAGAGGTTATACGATGGAGAAGGCGCAAAAGCAATTGGAAGTCGAAGCCATTTGGCGCGAATACAAGGAAACCGGTTCCGAAGAACTTCGCAACCTTCTGGTTGAGCGTTATCTAACGCTGGTGAAGTATAACGCCGAACGAATTTACGCCAAATTGCCCGACGAAGTGGAGTTGGATGATCTTGTCAGCGCCGGTGTTTTCGGCCTGATGGACGCCATCGACGCTTTTGATCTGGCGCGCGGCGTCAAATTCGAGACGTATTGCGCCCCGCGCGTACGCGGCGCCATTCTTGACGAACTGCGCAGCATGGACTGGGTGCCGCGGCTGGTGCGCTCGCGCGCTCATAAGCTGGAGCAGGCCACCAAGGTGCTCGAAGCCCATTATGGCCGCAACGCCAGCGATGAGGAAATTGCCAAACACATGGGCATTTCCGAAGATGAATACATCAAACTCAAACGCGACGCCACCGCCGTCTCCCTCGTTTCCCTCAGCCGTAAATGGTTCGAAACCGACAGCCAGAAAGACGTTTGCGAGATTGATGTTCTGGAAGATAAAAACGGCGAAAATCCTCTGGAGGAAAGCCAGCGCCGCGACCTCAAGGATGCCCTTACCCGCGGCCTTACCCGCGCGGAACGGCTTATCATCGTGCTTTATTACTATGAAGACATGACCATGAAGGAAATCGGCGCTACCCTTGATTTATCCGAGTCGCGCGTCTCGCAGATGCACTCGTCCATCCTGGACCGGCTCAAAGCGCAATTGCGCCAGCAGAAAAAGAAAATTCCTGTATAATGTTTTTAATGGCCCCCGGTGAAAATTGGGAATGAAATGAAAACGTTTCATGCCCTGCCCAAAATGACAAACCCACAACATCTGTTGTGGGTTTATTTTTCCGTCGGACCGATGCGATAAAATCCCCGCAGGTGAGCGCCGGGCCGAACTTCCAGTCGCGCCGCCGTTACATCGCCCAGCAGGTTGGCTTCAGCGCCAATGGTAACTTTTTCCTGGGCGGTAACACTGCCATAAACCTGGCCGCGATCTTGCACTTCCAGATTTAACGCCTGCAGCCGGGCGCGAACATGACCATGTTCAGCGACGACAATTGATCCGGCCGTCTCAATATTGGTGCCGCAATGGTAATGGTTAATAATCTGGTCCTGCACCGCCACCCGCTGATTGCACCAGCGGCAATTCGTGCTGACCGTTCGATCGCTGACAGTTAATTCACGTCCGCAATGATTACAATAAATGATACGCGACATAAAGGCGTACCTTCCTTGGCGGCGAAGGTGGAAAGCCATTGTGCGGCCGGGACAGGCGGGTCTATGCCTGTTTGCTTGCTTTTTCGCCGGCTTCGCTGGCAGAGGGGCCCATTTTATTAACCACGCCGTTACCTACATTGCAGTGGCCCACGAAACTTGCTCCGTCGGTGACAATCAGTCGCGCACAGCGCAAGTCGCCTTTGAGTCGGGCCGTCTGACGCAGTTCAATCAGGTCTCCCGCCGCCATATTGCCCTGTACCTCGCCTTCGACGGCGATGGAACCGGCTTCGATGTCGGCTTGAATAACCGCGCCCTGAGCAACGTCCAGGTTGCCTTTGGTGTTAATCTGACCCTCGAACGAACCAAGAACCTTCACGCTTTTTTCAAACGTCAATTCGCCTTTGAATTTGGCGTCAGGTCCGATAATAGTCGGGAAATCTTCTCCGTTCACGCTCTGTTTCCTCCAACGGGCAGACCTCCGCTGCGTATTGATGGGCGCCGATCCCTGACCTCCCGTAACTTTTCCACAGGTGATTCCTGCGGAAATATTTTATTTTTCTTCGCTCTCTTCGCCTCCGCCCAGCAGTTTTTCCGCTGCTTTCATGAGCTTTTCCATGCGAAACGGTTTGTTAATATATGCATCCACGCCCAGCGTCTCCGCATATACCTTATGACGGGCGCCGGGGTTGGCGGTAATCATAATCACCGGCGGCTTGCCGGTTTCCTTACGCAGGGGGCGAATCTTTTCCAGCACCAGAAATCCGCTGCGCCCCGGCAGCATCTGGTCGAGTATCAGCAAATCAGGCGTTTTTTCCTGAATCATCTCCACCGCGGTGTTGCCGTTACCGGTTGTGCGAATATCCACCCCTAATTCGCCGACGGCGGTTTTAATGGTCATCAGGATATCCTGATCATCATCAACGATTAACACATCTTTACCTTCAAAATTCGCCATAAACCACCTCATTTTCGACCAATTTTTGTTGGTCCCGGTTTCTGCACGGGATTCTGGCCATCAGCCGGCCGGCAGCAGGGCGGGCTTTTTGTTTTATTGCCTCAAAGGCAAAAGACAAATCATATCCTTTATTTCCCTGTCTGTCAAGTACAGAACTTGTCGGCCTTGGGGATATTTTTTGAGCCGGCTGCGGGGTCGATATAATCGTTATATACGTTAAAATAAGAACTTACGCCCATTTTTCCCTTGCCGCCAGCAGGTGTTTGCGAATTGCCAAATGCCGGGGGCAAACTTGCTCGCATAGGCCGCAATCTATGCACCCTGCCGCCGTTGCCCCCACCGCGAGCTCCTGATACGTCTGGCGGGCTACTAATACCTGCCCCGTAGCTTCATAATAAGTTCGGCAGCGCATAATATCCGGTATAGCTATATGCTGTGGGCATACCGAACAGGCCCCGCACGCCCCGCATACGCCCGAAATTTGCTTTGCCTTGTCCTCTATAGGGGTTTCGGCGGGTCTGGTTTCGGCCCCGCCCGCCTGGCGGGCAACTTTTAACATGGTGTCCAAAACAGACATATTGTTCATCCCCTTGAGCAGCGTATGAATTGTGCCTCCGGCCAGACACGCGGCGGCAACGCCGGCATAATTTTCCTCGGACGCGCCTTGCAGGGTTTTCATCGACATCGTGCCGATTTTTTTATCCGTTACAGCACGTTTGAGTTCTTTGTCGGCTTTTTCTTTAATTGCCGGCTGATACATCGTCAGCATCATTTCAAAAATATCCGCGTTGGTAACTTCCCGAATAATATTGGGTATATTCTCAGGACGGCTATGCACCGTTACTCCCAAATGTTTCACTTTACCCGCCTGGCGTTGTTTTTCAAAATCTTGCTTGATTTTGCTATAATTGGCGCTATCCGTTTTGGTTATAACGGCCAAAATAACGTCGATGTGGTCTCTTTGCAGAATTTTTAATGCTTTATCAATACAAACGCCCATATCGCTGTCAGTTTGCTTGAGGCTGTACCAAACTTTATCCCACAGGCCGTTGAGGCTGCGCTGTTGTTCTTCCATGGAGCCATATTGACTCGCACCGTGAACCATATTTACCCCGGCCGCAATGGCTCGGCGGGCAACATTGCCATTCCAGGGTGTGCCGCCCAGTGACAGTCTGGACACCATCAAGTTCGTTCGGCCCAGTTGGATATAGCTCATGCCCTCAACCTGGTTACGAGTTTCCAGTTTGGGTTTTTCCGGTTCGGAGCTATCCGGTTTGGGGGTATCCGACGGTGCGATGGGGGCGTCTTGCCCCAGTACTTTTTGCACCAGCCCCAGCGACATGGCCCCACCCAAAGCCTTGAGGCCTGTTTGTTGGAAAAATCGACGGCGATCCATATCCCTTACGTTTTTGCGTGAATCATTCATGAACAAATTCCTCTTTTTTGCCGGCGCTACCGACAAAAAAACGCAAGGCTCGCGCGAGGTTCTTAGATATGGCTTATTATAGGTATTACACTGCGAAATGGCAACCTTTCTCGAATAGTTAATATCCTCGGTTGCCAAGTGCCGATAATAATCATAAGCGCCGGTGTGTCCGGTATGGCCGGAATTTGTCCAAAAGAGACGTTAATGTTTATATTATAAGTACTTAAGTCATGGCTGCGGAAATTGAAAACATTCAAACAGCCGACGAAACTCCCGTAGTATCGTCGGATAGTGCCGCCGAGGTTGAACAGGTCGAGCCGTCTCTGGCGGCGAATCCTGCTGAAACTGCCGGCGCGGAAGGGGATATTGCCGCCGCACCATCGGGGCCTGTCGCGGAAGCAAAAGAACCGATTCCCGGCCCAAAAACCGTTCCAAACGTCAAACAGCTTCTGAAAATGAAGGTGCCGGTAATTGTAAAAGTTACCGAAAAAAAGGTTCGGCTCAAAGACATTCTTAAGTGGAACCTGGGCAGCATCATTGTTTTCGAAAAAGACGCCTACCAGAATATTGACCTGATGGTCAATAATTCCACCATAGGCCTGGGCCAGCCGGTTAAAATCGGCGAGAAATTCGGCCTGAAAATCACTCAAATCAAAGACCCCGCCGAAACCATCCGCTCCCTCGGCCCGGCGCTGAGTGGCTTGTCGGGGGCATAAGTCCGGTTCGTTTCTGTCGAAAATTTTATCGGGGGTGTTTTTCCAGGTATTCTTTTAAGGCCGCGGCATTATTGAATTTTTGCTCTTTTGCACCATAAACCAGGGTTATCGTCTGATTTTTGGCGGATTGCAGAATAATGTCCACCGATTCGCTGTGATTATTGAGCTGGTGAAAATATCGCTTTTTAAATTCGGCCCATTTTTCGGGATCGTGGTTGAACCATTTTCGCAGTTCCGTCGTGGGCGCAACATCTTTTAACCATGTATGAATTTGCGCATCACTTTTAGAAACGCCCCGCGGCCAAATTCTATCTACTAAAATTCGACAGCCATCTCGGAGAGCGGGTTTTTCGTACACTCTTTTGATGACTATTTTCATGGGACGGCCTGCGTTTTTATGAAATCTGCCATTTTCCGACCCAGGCTTCGGCACTTTTCCAGGTCTTCAGGCTTCGGCTGCCACTTGGCGAGAACGCCTTCGGCCACAACCGGAATGCTGCAATTTTTAAAGTGTTCGTCAATAAGGTTTACGCATTCGCCGCTCCAGCCGTAACTGCCGAAGGAGGCGCCGATTTTATTTTCAAACCGCAGTCCCTTGATATCTTCCAGAATCGGCGTAATGGTGGGCAGCAACCCGCGGTTCAGCGTCGGGGAGCCGATGAGAACGGCCTTGCTCTTGAAGATTTCCGTAATGACATCATTTCTATCCGACAGGCCCATATGAAAGATTTTATATTCAACGCCTCCGTCCGCCAGTCCGTCGCCGATGGCTTTGGCCATATGTTCCGTCGCGTTCCACATGGTGTCATACAAAATAACGGCTTTGGATTCAGGCTTCTGCTGCGCCCACTGTTGGTATCGCTGCACGATTTGCAGCGGGTTATCTCTCCATATCACGCCGTGGCTGGGAGCGATGATATCAACGGGGAGGTTCAGGGCCAATAATTCATCAATCTTTTTGAGTACCAGTTTGCTGAACGGCGTCAGAATATTGGCATAGTATTTTATCGCTTCCTCCATCAGTTCGGCCTGGTCCACCTGATCGTTAAAACGAAACGCCGTGGCGTAATGCTGGCCAAAAGCATCGTTGGACATCAAAATATTTTGACCGGTCAGATAGGTGAACATGCTGTCAGGCCAGTGGAGCATCGGCGCCTCGATGAAAACAAGTTCATTCTTACCCAACGATAATTTATCTCCGGTTTGGACTGCCTTGAAATTCCACTTTTGATGATAGTGCCCCTGAATGCTTTCCAGGCCTCGTTTGGAGACAATGACCTGAGCCTGCGGCGCCAGTCGGATAATATCGCTCAGGCTGCCGGAATGGTCGGGTTCGGCATGATTGGCGATGATATAATCGATTTTTGCAGGATCAACGAGGCTCTTGACATTTTCTATAAACGGCTCGGAAAAAGGGGCCCATACCGTATCTACCAACGCGATTTTTTCGTCGAGGATAAGATAGGCATTGTAGGAACTACCCCGGTGGGTGGAAAGCTCCTGTCCGTGAAATTTACGGATAGCCCAATCCGCCACGCCAACCCAGAATACATCTTTTTTCAGTTCGGTAACCATAATGTCTCCTGTCTTTCAAATTTTTTCGTGTTTCTGTTTTCGCCATGCCGCCTTGGGACCGAAGCTTAGCAAGTTGCCGTAGTTATAGGAACTGCAGCGCAATTGCCAGCCCAGGCATTTAAGGCATCAATAAAATGGGCCTTTATGTTTCACGATAAATTTTAGGCTGCGGATGGGCATAATGTCAACCGCGGGGGGGAGGTATGGGATAAATGGGAGCCAACCCTGATGGACGGACGGAGCCGCCCTTAACGCCAGAATGGACGTTGAGGGCAGGGAATTAAAGCACCAAAAATGATACTTTAAATTCCCTGACTGTCCTCTTTTGCCTGCTTCTGTATTCCCCGAACATAGCTACAGGAGGGCATCTTCCCTCGTTTGAGGGCTAGTCTATTGATTTGTTAAAATGTCGGCGGGACATCAATGGATTGTCCGCCGTTTTTGAGCATAGCGAGTTAATGCGCCTGCGGCCATGAAAACGCCCAGAAGCGTTGTGGGTTCCGGTACAGAGGGGTCATCGTAGTCCGGCGGGAATTTTTTATTATTGACAAAGGATTCACTCCAGCCGCCGGCGAAGCCCTGCACATGGATGCCGATACGCAGATTTCCGGAAACAAGATCCGCCAAAACATCGTTATAGTTTTTGCTGGGCTGCAAGTCAAAAAGGATGCCTAACGTTTCATTGGGATTGACGCCGTTGGGTTGTGCCGGAGGGTCGGAGTCAGCAGAGAATCCCTTCGCCGTCACGAAAGGCGGGGACGCATTATTCGCGCCCGGTAGATTACTCGGAGAGGCTCCCTGAGAGAACGCCACACCCGGATCCTCATCAAAAATATCTGATATTCCCAACAGGGACCCATCTTCAAAGTAAACATCGGTGATGGAGCAAGCCTCCGGCCCGATATTCCTGAAGGTAAAGAGAACCTGAGAGTCCT
>CAZOCV010000031.1:0-22038 GCA_964578395.1 uncultured Pirellulales bacterium | reverse complement strand
AAGAAAAAACATTTTCCTCCTCCTTTTTGTACTAAACGGCCTGTCGCCTCCTCCCGGCAGGCCGTTGCTTTTTTAGCAGCGTCAAGCAATAATCTTTCGTTCGTAAGTTACGGATAATTATCGACATAACATGTTTAACATATAAAAACATATGAATACTACCCTAAAGCGACTAGATCCCTGGCGGGTACAATTGCCTAAAACCGACGCGATGACGGTTCCGGCCATGATTTATACCTCCGAGCAATTGCCTCTGGAGGATACGGCCGTACGCCAGCTTTACGATGCCGCCTGTCTGCCGCCGGCGCGAAAGGTGCTGGCAACGCCCGACATTCATCAGGGATTCGGCGTGCCCATTGGGTGCGCAATGGCGTTGAACGATGCCATTATGCCCGCTGCGGTTGGCTACGATATCAATTGCGGCATGACGCTGATGCGGACCGGCATGAATATCAAAGACGTGGACCCTGCCACGGCGGCTCATTCTATTGCCCGCGATGTGCCGCTGGGAGAAGGCAAAAGCAATCTTCAGTTGAGTCAGAAATACCTCGACGCCGTGCTGGCCGAAGGGCTGGCGGCCGTCAAAATGCTGGCCGAACATACTGATCATCGCGCATGGTCGGTTTTCGAGGAGGACCAGTGGCGTGCCGACATGGGTCGGGTGGAACGCGGCGGTTCATTGCCGGGCCAACTGGACCACATTCCGGATTCCGCACGGGAGAAAGCCGTTAATCAATTAGGCACGCTGGGCGGCGGCAACCATTTCATTGAAATTCAGCAGGTGGAAAAAATCTTCGATGAAGAGCTGGCCCGCTGGTTCGGCCTGGAGCGTAACGACGTGACGGTAATGATTCATTCCGGTTCGCGGCGATTCGGGTACGAAGTCGCCGATGACTATATGGCCCAGGCGGCCCGCGCGTTGGGCGTCAGCGGACATCAAAAGGAACTGGCCTATCTCACCGGTGATCATAAAGCATTCGAGCATTACATCGGGGCCATGAATGCAGCGGGCAATTTCGCTTATGTCAATCGCCATATTATGGCGCTGCTGGTGCGCAAAGCATTCAGCCACCTGTATCACAATTCGCTTTCGATTATCTACGATGTATCACACAATATGGCCCAGAAGGAAAATCACAGCGGCGAAGAGGTTTGGGTGCATCGCAAAGGCGCCACCCGCGCCTTTGGCCCGGCCCGCATGAAAGATTCACCTTTCGCCGATATCGGCCAGCCCGTGATTATTCCCGGCTCGATGGGGACGGGCAGTTATCTGCTGGCGGGTTGTGACAGTTCTCAGGAGGCCCTGTGCAGCGTCAATCATGGCGCCGGACGCACCATGAGCCGCACAGCCGCCGCGGGCAAGCGCGCCGGTCGCTCAGGCAAAGCCGCCCGCCCCGCCGCTATCAGCGATGAAGAGTTTCGCCGCTCCATGGCGGGCATCACGCTCATCGCCGAAAACAAACACGCCATCAAGGAAGAAGCTCCCGCCGCTTACAAAGACATTGACGCCGTGATTGACGTCGTTTGTCAGGCCGGTCTGGCCAAACCCATCGCCCGCCTCAAACCGCTGGCCGTGCTGAAAGGGTGATTAGCTCATCTCTATAGAAGCTGAAAGCCCGTTGAACGCCACGATCAACCGTGTTGTTCCAGCCAATCCAGAATGGCGTTAATGCTGCCGGTGGCCAAGGCGATACTCGTATCCGCCGCACCGTAATACATGTTAATTGTATCGCCATCGGGAGCGATGGTGTAACCACATGGAAAGACGACATTGTCCACATCTCCGTGCCGCTCATAGGATTCTTCCGGGCCAAAAATCCACTCGTCGCCTCGCTTGAGGCAAAGTTCGGGTGTGTGCAAATCAAACAACGCCAGACCGAGCCTGTAAATCGCGCCGGCTGCGTTTTGTCGCACTCCGTGGTAAATCACCAGCCAGCCTTTCGCCGTTTCGATGGGCGGGGGCGAGAGGCCGATCTTATTGGCGTCCCACCATCCGCCCTTTCGTGCTTTCAGCATTAACTTGTGGTTACCCCATTGACGCAAATCGGATGAGTAGGATATCCATATGTCCGCACCAATCGTAGTGACCGGGCGATGGATCAAAGCCCAATTGCCGTCAATACGATGAGGCAGGAGCACCGCGTCTTTATCTTCCGGCTGCATGATCAAACCAAATCGCTCAAAGTGGCGAAAATCTTCCGTAAGCGCCAGGGACACACCCGGACCATCGTGCGTGTAGGCCGTGTAAACGACAGCATACTTGTTGAGTTCGCTGACGAACGTTATACGCGGATCTTCAATGCCCCAAAATTCTTCCGGGAAGTGCTCCGGATCGGGCATCAAAGTAGGTTGGGTATCGATTTCCCAGCCGTCTATGCCATTGGCGGAACGGGCCGCACAGAGGTGCGATAGCCCGCGTCGGTCTTCCACCCGGCACAGGAGCAGAGTCGTGCCATTGGGTAATAGCGTGGCGGCAGGATTAAATACGCTATGAATGGGATAGTGCCAATCCGCAGCGGATAATATGGGATTCAACTTGTAACGGCTAAAAAGTTCATGATTTTGGTGATTCATTTAATTTTTTCTTCCATAGACAGTAAGGGGATTTCAGCCAGCCGCAGTTCCAGCAGGGCCTGGAGAAAGGCCAGTGTTGACTCCGCGCCCTGGTTTTCGTTCACGCGGTCGGGATGCAAACCGTCCCGGCAGCCTCCCGTCGTTGGATCATAGACGGGTAGATTCAGATCATTGCGGCCAAGAAACCAATCAAAGGCGCGACGGGCTTCCTTACGCCAGCGATTATCGCTCGTGATCCGATAGGCTTCCAGGCAGGCGGAGACCATCGCCTGCGCTTCTACCGGCTGTTGATCGAAGCGTGCTCGCTCACCCCCTTGCGGATAAAAACCATTGGAACCAATAGGAACAAAATACCCGGCCTTCGCCCGCTGCAGGTCCGCCAGCCAACTCAGTGACTCCAATCCGGCTTCGGTCATGGCGGTATCGGGTATCGCCTGGCCACATAGGAGTAAAGCGTGCGGTAACGCCGCATTACAATAAGTTAATTCTGCTTCATACCAGCACCAGTCATTTGAGTGGTTATTTTGATACAATGTCAGCATTCGTCTGGATAATTCAGCGAGGACCTGGCCGGCCCGGCGGTCACCGGCAAATCGCTGCAGGTATTCCTGGATGCCCATGATCGCAAAGGCCCAGGCGCGGGGGCTGGTGGTGTTGAGAATAGCGGGCAAGGCTTGTTCGAACACCCAGCCCGCCATACTGTGCAGGGCCGGCATGTTAGAACGGCCCAATACCGTGCCTAACGCCCATAACGTGCGGCCGTGGCTGTCGTCGGAACCACTTTCTTCCAACCAGTGACGCTGGTAGTCCATAAAATTACGGAAACGTCCGCTATCCGTATTAAAGGCATACCAGATAAAGGCAAGATAACGGGAGCCTCGTTCCAAGACCCCTTTGTTGCCCAAAGCTTCCAGCAAAGCGCTCACCATCAATGCGCGGGCGTTGTCATCAATGGTGTACCCTTCGCGATAGTTGGGGACGGTAAAAATGGCGTGTTGCAGAATGCCGGTTTCGTCCGTCATATGATTAAAGTGGTCCAGCTTGAGAGGCGGCAATTCGCCCGGACGCTTGTCCAGGGGTTTAACCGCAAAATCCAGGTGTGCAAAATGACGTCGCTCCGCGCGGGCACGTTCAAACGTATCCATATAACGGCTCGCTACCTGCGGCCAGATCATCTCCCGTCCAAAGAGATAGGCCCGCTTACGCATGGCGTGACGCTGGGACTCGTTATCTAAAAGGTTAATCACCTGTTCGGCCATCGCATCAGGATCCCGGAATGGCACCAAAACACCCCGCTCCTCGGCCAACATCTCTTCCGCATACCAATACGGCGTCGAAATCACCGCCTTGCCCGCCCCCAGGGTGTAGGCCAGAGTGCCGGAGGTGATTTGCGCTTTGTTGAGATAGGGTGTGATGTAAATATCCGCCACGCTGATAAACTGAACCAGCTCTTCCAAACTGACAAATCGGTTGTAAAAGATCACCTGACCTTCCACACCTTTCTCCTGAGCCAGCCATTGCAGAAACAGCCGGTACGTTTCGCCTTCATCCCGCAGAACATGGGGATGAGTCGTGCCAAGGACAATGTACACCACGTTCGGATGCCGGGCTAAAATGGCGGGCAGGGCGGCGATGACATTTTCGATGCCTTTGCTCGCTGAAAGCAAGCCGAAGCTGAGCAAAACGATTTTGCCCTCGACGCCGAACAGGTCTTTATGAAAACTGGGGTCCACAAAGGGCACATCCGGGATACCATGAGGGATGAAATCAATCTTCTCGGATCGCACTCCATAGATTTCCCGCAAAAATTCCACGCCACGCTTACTCATGACCACCAGCCGATCAGACAGGGCTGCGACGTCTTCCAACACCCGCTTCTGATCAGAATTTGGGTTTTGCAGAATGGTGTGAAGCGTCGTGACAATGGGCATCCGCAATTCACGCAAGAGCGCCAGGATGTGGCTGCCCACGCATCCGCCGAAAATGCCATATTCATGCTGCAGGGATACTAGGTCCACATGGTTGATATTCAAAAAGTCGGCGGCGCGGCGATAGGAATCAATATCCTTCTCTGTAAGTTCAAACCGAACGCGGGCTGGATACGTATAACCTTCCTCGGAATCATTGACCGGCAGGGCAATGCAGGTTGTTTGGCCATATTGTGCGGCGATGGCCTCGCACAAATCGGTTGTAAATGTAGCGATGCCGCATTGACGCGGCATGTAATTGCCGATGAATGCAATACGATTGAGAATGGAATTGTGGTCCATGACGAATATCTCTTTTCTGGAAACCAACTTTCTTTTTGGTGCTTTATGTCCCATGAACACAAAGAGATGGTTGCTCTGGTAACGGCCTTGACCGTACCCATCTTCACCTATTCTATGCCGTCATGGTGAGGAAGTAAACAACGTATTTCACGGGGTGTTCAAGCAACCGTCCCCATGAAGTTGTTTTCTCTCAACAGATTTGACGCAGCACGCCCTGAAGTTTGAAATCCAAACGGGTTTTGGGCAACAAGAGCTAAGTATATGTTGCGGAAAAGGTATTTCGTGACGCGGGCATCCTGCCCGCGAGCGTTTTTCGCGTAAAAACGCGGTTGGCGATTCAAAAATACGCGGGCAGGATGCCCGCGTCACCGCTTCCGCAACAGGAACTAAATAGGTGCGCCGGCGATGGAGTGAATCATGATGGTGTTGGTGGTGCCGACCTCGCCGAGCGTGGCGCCGGCGACCAAGACAATCTGATCACCCACCTGGGCCAGTTTGCGATCAAGGAGGAGTTGTTCGGCCTGGCGGGCGAAAGCCTGAATATCTTCGGGAACGGGCTGACACACCGGGATAACGCCGTAGTGCAGATTCATCTGTTCGCACATATTGGCGTCGCTGCTGAGCGCGATAATGGGCACGTCGATGCGCGCTTTGCTTAATAATCGGGCCGTAGCGCCGCTTTGCGACCAGACGACGACAAACTTCGCTTCGCTGTCATCGACAACTTCGGCAACACAGCGGGAAAGCACCGCCGTGAGTTTTTGTTCTTCCGCCGTGTAATAACGCGACCGGGGTCCGCGATGCTGATCCAGAAATCCTTCCGTCTGCGCGGCAATGCGCTGAATCCATTGCACCGCCGCTAAAGGATTGCGGCCGACGGCTGTTTCGCCCGAAAGCATAACGGCGTCGGTCAAATCGAAAATGGCATTGGCAACGTCCGACACCTCGGCGCGGGTAGGTACAGGCCGCTCAATCATGCTTTGGAGCATTTGAGTAGCCACGATAACCGGCCGGCCATACTGGCGGCACAGGCGCGTGATGCGTTTTTGGATCAGCGGAACCTGCGCCAGGTCCATCTCCACGCCCATATCGCCGCGAGCAATCAGAATCGCATCGCTGACGTTGATAATATTCTCGATACAGTCAACGGCCTGGGGCTTTTCAATCTTGGCGATGACTTTAATGGTCGATTTATGTTTATGGAGATATTGTTTGACCTGAATTACATCCTCAGGCGTCCGTACAAAACTCAACGCCAGGTAATTTAATTCATGGCTCAAAGCCCAGTCAATACATCTCCAGTCCTTTTCCGTAACGCCGGGAATGGAAATCTGCGTATTGGGCAAATTTATGCCCTTATGACTGAACATCTCGCCGCCGATAATCACACGGCATATCAATCGATCACGGTGTTTTTCGGCCGCTTCCAGCATAATATTGCCGTCATCAATCATAATACGATGACCGAGCTGCACATCTTCAACAAACCGCTCATAATTCGTGCCGAAATGATGGGCGTCGCCCGGTTCATTGCCGGATCGAATGATCACCTCATCGCCTTGATTCAGGACTTGCCCCTCAGGTGCTATCGCTCCGGTGCGAATTTTCGGCCCGCACAAATCCCCCAACACGGCTGTTTCCTGCGGGTAACGGCGGCGCACCTCGTTTACGGTTTGCAATAATTTTTCGTGTTCATCCAGGCTGCCGTGAGAAAAATTCAGGCGAAAAACATCCACCCCCGCCTTCAGCAGCGATTCAATACTTGGGGCATCACTGCTGGCCGGTCCCAGTGTCGCCACAATACGGGTTTTAGTAATAAGATTATTTTCCGACATCGACGATTACGCCCCCAGAGTTTGAATATCACGCAGCATGACTTGTCCCGTTAAACGACTTTTTCCTGTCAGTACTTCGGTGGTCGTCAAAAGAGCGCCTTTGGCCTCCATTTGCCGCAAGGCCATCTGTCCTGTTCGGGCAGCATCAACTTCCAGGGCATCGAGCACCACCGTCACGGGACGACCGCGGCTGAGCAAACCTAATACCGTTGCTTTTACCGCCGTTTGCACTCCCATGCCGAACACGATAAATTCGTCCGCCTTAACCTCACTGAGCAAGCGATCCGCACGAGGCTGCTCGAAAGGGTCCTCCGTTCGTTTCTCAAAAATCACCTGCTGATGGTGCTTAAGAATATCGGGAGGCAAATCAAAACTGCCTTCCGTCCCGAACGTAACCCGGTCCGGCAATAAGGTATAGCCGACTTTCCGGGCGCCGGGAGTACCTTCCAGGCACAAACCCGTTTCCAGTGCTCCCGGCCGGCGGCATAAAGCCGTAGAAACAACCGGAAATCCTTTCTGCCGCGCCCAGGCTACCAGGCGGCGAATTTGCCGCAGTTGCGCACTATGATCGCGGCCATTATTCCGCATCAAATCGTATTGCGTATCCACATCCACCAGGATGCGGCGCGGCTTTCTGAGAAAAAAACCTGCCATCGAACTGCACTCCAGCAGCCATAGACTCTTTTATGGCTAGAATTACGCCTTTGAATCTCATCGGCTCGCCGTTCGATGATCTTTAATAGATTCTGTCCTATGAAGTTATATAGACTAGCCTCCGGGCTTGCCTCCTTCGGCCATCTTCTATACCATTCTAGGCATGGAAATGCAAGACGAACAGATAAAATTCACACAACACAAGCTCTCACCTGAAGATATCGCCGTTTCTTTTCCCGATACCAACGTGCGTTTGAACCTTTCCGCATTGTTTTGCCGTCCGGGGCCTGTGGAAGTGGAAATTGGGTCCGGCAAGGGCACATTTCTGCTGCACCAGGCACGTAACAATAGCAATATCAATTACTTAGGTATCGAATATGCCAATAAATTCTATCGTTTCAGCGTGGACCGTTTGGCCCGCTGGGGCATGACCAATGTTCGCCTGCTGCGTACGGATGCCCGTGATTTTATTCGTTGCAGCATCGGGGACGGTTGTGTCCAGGCGTATCATATCTATTTTCCCGATCCCTGGCCCAAAAAACGCCAACAAAAACGTCGGTTTTTTCGGCCGGAAACCATTTTGCATGTCGCCCGCACTCTGGCCGTCGGAGGCGAACTGCGCACCGCCACCGACCATGCCGAATATTATGATTGGATTTGCGAACTAATGCTCCGCCATGAACGAATCACCCCCCTTTTTGAACCCATTGACTTTTTCCCCACCGATGCCGCCGATACCGGTGAGTGGGTAGGCTCCAATTTTGAACGCAAGTACATCAAGGAAGGCCGTCCCATTTACACGCTGGCCCTGCGGCGGCGAAATACCATTATCAAAATTGACTAAATTATTCTGAAAAATGATTGAATTGTCGTCTTGCTTAATAAATAATTCAGGATATAATAAAAATTTTTAGGATACTATACAAAACTATACATCAAGAGGCGCTGTCCCATGAAAACAACCATGATGAAAACCAGTTGGCAGGAACGTTACCACGCTACAGAAGTTTATACCTTACGCTGCAAAGTCCTGGACCAGCCGGGAATGCTTGGAAAACTTATCTCCGCCATAGGCAAAGCCCAAACACATGTCGGCAATATCTCCACCGCGGGGCTGGACACCAATAATAAAATCCGTGATGTGCAGGTTTTTTGTTCGGATAAGCAGCACCTGACACGACTGCTGGAAATGGTCTCCGCTATTGACGGCATCGAAGTTTTACATGTAAACGACGACGTTCTGGAAATGCATCGCCGCGGCGTTATTGAGATAAAAAGCCGCGTCCCCATTAATAATCTTACCGACCTGCGTATGGTTTATACGCCGGGCGTGGCATCGGTCTGCAATAAAATCGTGGAAAATCCCGAAGTAGCCTGGAATCTCACCGGCCTGTGCGACCGCGTCGCTATCGTTACGGACGGCACGGCCGTACTGGGTTTGGGAGATATCGGGGTCCTGGCCTCACTGCCGGTGATGGAAGGGAAAGCCGCCATTTTCGCTGAATTCGCCAATATCAGCGCTTTTCCCATTCTGGTGAATACCAAAAAGCCTGACGAAATAATCGAAACCATCTCGCGCGTAGCCGCCGGTTTTGGCGCTATTCAACTGGAAGATATCGCTGCGCCGGCCTGCTTTGAAATCGAGGAAATACTCCACCAGCGATTAAATATCCCTGTTTGCCATGATGATCAGCATGGCACCGCCACCGTCACTCTGGCTGCTCTCATCAACGCCTTGAAACGCACCGATCGCAATCCGAAAAAATGCTCGGCGATTATCGCCGGTTCCGGTGCGGCCGGTTTTGCCATCACCATGATTCTGCGCGAATTCGGCATTAAGGATATTATTGTTTATGACTCCGCAGGGCCAATTTATGCTGGACGCGAAAAAGGAATGAATCCCTATAAGCAAAAACTTGCCGGATTGACCAATTCCCAAGGTATTCGTGGGGGTTTAATGGAAGGTTTTCGCGGAAGGGATATATTCATTGGTGTCGCCCGGCCCAATATGGTGACCAAAGATATGATCGCCGCCATGGCCCCCCACCCGCTGGTGTTTCCATTAAGCAACCCCGTCGGGGAAATCAGTGTCGATGACGCTTATCAAAGCGGCGCCGCTGTTGCCGCCGATGGCCGGACCATCAACAATGCCCTGGTTTATCCTGGTTTATTCCGCGGCGCATTGGACGTTCACGCCCGCGCCATCACCCTTAATATGCAGCTTGCCGCCGCAAAAACTCTGGCCGACCTCGCACCCGAAGGCATACTCCTTCCGGATATGCTGGATAAAACTGTGCATCAGCGTGTCGCGGCGGCCGTCGCCAAGGCGTACAGCTTATAAGTTCTTATTTAACATAGAATTATAGACACTTCTATCAATGGTCTATGCCGATAAAGCCAATTATCCGCGTTTGGCGTGTCGGAATTTGTCTCTGCATGAGAATGAATCGGGGCGGTCTTTCAGTAAATTGCCCGTTTTTGTCGATAAAACCAGTGATTTATACGTTTATATCGGACCATAAGAAATTTCAGGAAAGAAATTTCAACCCATAAGGGCAGCCCTTTTTTATCTTTAAAATGACGTTCAAAAAAAGCCGGAAAAAAATCATTTTGTTAATACTCGGCCTGACGGTCGCACTGGGAGTCGGAATCAGTTTGGCATCCCCTCAAACCGCTCAGAGAATATACCGTTTGGTTCTGCGCGACCGCATATTAGCACCGATTTGGATCGCGTTGACAACCCCGCGTGAAAATGTTGAAACCACTCGACTGCCGATTTATGAGTTGGATATCGCGCCGCGTTATCAACGGGAATTGGATACGGACCTGCGGCAAAACAAATACTGGTTTCGTGAGGCGTTACTCATCCAGAGCATGGCGGCCGATGATGCCGATGGAGATGATGGCGCGCCGCCATCGTATGAGTATTATAAGCCCGCCATATTTCGCTATAACGGGATCCGCTACCCGGTGGAGGTGCGCTACCGAGGGGATAATGACGATCACCGCGAAGGTTACCAGAAATCGTGGCGCATCAAATTCAAAAAAAATGACCGTTTCGCCAATCAACGACTGATCAATTTAATCAATCCCAAAACTCCCACGGGACTCACCCTTGCCGCCGGTTACGAGATGGCGCGGGAACTGGGGCTGTTGTGTCCGGATTCGTATTTTGTACATAAGGTAGTGAATCGCCAGTACGAAGGCGTATCTTTATTTGTCGAACAAATTGATACGTATTACCTGGTCAATCACGGCCTGCCGGAAGGCAATATTTACTATGGCGAATGGCATCCGCCGGATGAGTGCCCGCCGGGCGAAAGCCTGTTGGAAAATCCTCGCGCATGGACGCCTGCGCGAATCATGGTTCCCGAAGACCCACGGCCGGGCGGCGGAGCCATTGAACGATTTATTCGCGCCTTGACTATTGAGGACAACGAACAATTTATTGAGGAATTCAGCAAAATATTTGACCTGGATGACTGGTACGACGTTTACGCTCACGCCGCCATCTGCGGTTATTTTCACTGCGACACTTTTCATAATCACAAATATTATCTTGATCCCACCAGCGGCAAATTAAAGTCGATTATCTGGAGCCTCAACGGCCTGGGGTATCCTCAGGAAATCCGCGATCAGGATTTTTTTCCCCCAACGAATGTAACCAATCTTTGTACCGGCCGCATTATGGGGGTTCCGGAACTGACGGAGCGGAAAAACCTGCGGCTGTGGGAACACTTGCAGGGCAAACTGACCATGGAAAAAGAACTGGCGATATACGACAGACTCTATGCGCTCATCCGGGACGACATGCGGGCGGACGCTTATAAAGACGCCCAGGATGGACTGCGGCGAATTTACACCAATGAAGCCTGGGAGGCCGAAGTGCGGATGCAGCGGCAGTGGATTAAGGACCGCTATGCGTATTTGTGCCAGGCGCTGAATGCCGACGACTGCCGTTTGGGGCTGGACCGGCAAATACAACCTGCCGCCGGCAATGCTCCCGAAGATAAACAGATTTTAGCCGGGTTACTGCTGACCAATGGCGGCGAATGCGGCGTGCGGCTGCAAACACTTGAATTAACCAATACGGCCGGGTGGACCGATGGTGAATACACTCTGTATTATGACGCTGATGAAAATGGCATGGTGAGTGCCCCTGACCTTCAACTAGCCAGTTCCTGTTGCGAAAAATCGCGGGCAGGATGCCCGCAACACGATCAGGAATTGGCGTTCGCCGCAGCGCGTGCGTTTTTGCCGGGGCGAATAAAAGTGTCGCCTGATCACTGGAGTTACTGGAAGAAGCTTTTACCCTACGAACTAAAATCCTGCCCGGCGCGGTATCGTCTGCTGCTGACGGGGCCGCGACAGGAAAAGGACGCTGAAATAGCCATCACCCGCCATGATGTAATCAATAATGTCACGGGAGCCATTGTAAACGTACAGCCGCTGGGTGATCTTCCGAATGACACCGTTAAAGGAACCCGCCCCTTTGCTTTCGATGATGGCCGGCGCGTGGAAAAGACCATAATGTGGGGACCGGGAAAAATTCAGGTTGATGCCGATGTCATCATCCCCCGCACCACGAAACTTATCATTGCGCCCGGCACAACGGTGGCTTTGGCGGCGGGGGCGAGCATTTTGTGCTATGGCCCGGTATCGGCCCAGGGAACGGCCGAAAGCTGGATACGTTTTATCGCTCAAACCGAACAGCCCTGGGGCGTGCTGGCCCTGCAGGGTGACGGCGCCAGCGGCAGTGAATTTCACTATTGCCATTTTACCGGCGGCAAAGACGGCTGGATGGACCATGTATTTTATTCGGGAATGGTTAGCGCCCATAACAGCGATGTGCTGCTGGAAGACTGCGTTTTCGAAGCCGCACAGGGCGACGACAGCGTAAATTTCAAGCACGGCGACAGAGGCGTGCTGCGACGCTGCCGCTTTGCGCAAAATTCCGCGGATGGGCTGGACCTGGATTTCTCGCGGGCGTTAGTGGAAAATTGCGATTTTATCGCCAACGGCAATGACGGCATAGATCTCGGCACAGCGTCGGCGACTATTCGCAACTGCCGTATTCGCGGCAGCGGCGACAAGGGAATTTCGGTGGGCGAAAAATCATTTCCTTCCATATCTAATACGCAAGTGGAAGGCAACCAAATCGGCATCGCCTCCAAAGACGGTTCCGACCCGCTCATCATCGATTGTGTCGTCACCGGCAATAAACTCGGCCTGACGAGCTATCAGAAAAAAACCGAATACACCCCTTCCGCCATGCGGCTGCGTCATTGCATCGTGCAGGATAATCAAATTACGCTGGCGACGGATATGAATTCCACCATGAGCATTCGCCATTGTCGCCTGCCCGCCAATGTGCAGATTCATCCGCTGCCTCAGGGCCTGCTGGATGAACCTTTTGCACCGACGCAAATGATTCGCCCCTGTGACTGGCAGGGGATGGATATCGTCCAAAATATAACGGAAGACAGCGACACCCCTGTTTTGACAACCGCGGACAACGCCACAACGGTCCCGCAGGACATGGCCGCCGGTTATACCGAAACCTCCGCGACCGCTTGTTTTCCGCCGCTACGGAGTCATTGAGTTCATGCTGGCCAAACGTTACGAACTGAAATACTTTATCGATCCGCCCACGGCGGCGGCCCTGCGCCAAGAGCTGACGCCGTACATGGAACCGGACCCGTTTTGCCATGAAGAGGCCGCTTATCTGGTCAATTCGCTTTATTTCGATACGCCGGACATGCAGTTTTACACCGAAAAAATAGACGGCCAGAAATACCGCCACAAAATCCGCCTGCGCACTTACGGCCGGGATGAGGACACGGTGTTTCTGGAAATGAAAAAGAAGATTAACAACTGCATTTACAAGGTTCGCGCCTCAACCGCGCGTGACAACCTCCGTCCTTATTTTGTAGACGAAGCGGCGCAGCCTGAAGAGTTGTTTTCCGCCGGCACTTGTTTCTCCGGCGTAGATGAGATATTGGCCCTGGCACGCCGCCTGCGGGTGCGGCCCACGGTGGGGGTTTGTTACCGCCGCCGCGCCCTGATGGGCAAGCAGGATAACCGGCTGCGCATCACGTTCGATGAACACATTGAATCACGCCCCAGCCGCTGCGGGCTGAGCCTGCTGGAAAAGGGCGATCTCCTCTTTCCGCCGGGCATCGACGTGCTGGAGATAAAAGTGGATAACAACGCGCCGCTGTGGCTGGTGCAGATTATCGAACATTTCAACCTGCACCGATTGTCGATTTCCAAATATTGTCACGCCGTCGCCCGGCAAAAACTCTATTGGCCCGCCGCACAAGGATAAACGATTATCGGGAACAGAATCCCAGAAAAGCAGGAAACCTTATGGATAACGCCTTAAAACAAGTCGGAGAAGATGTCCTGAACATACTGACGCCGGAACGCGCTTTGAATTTCTGGCAGGTGGTGGTAACGCTGACGCTGGCGTTCCTGCTGGGCATCCTCATCACCAAAACCTACAGCGCCACCCATAAAGGCACAACCTACTCGCAGAGTTTTTGCCACACCATTATTATCATGGCGATGGTGATCTCCATCATTATGATTATCATCGGCTCCAATATCGCCCGCGCGTTTTCGCTGGTCGGAGCGTTGTCAATTATCCGCTTTCGTACGGCCGTCAAGGACGCCCGCGACACCGGCTTTGTCTTTTTCGCTATGGCGGCGGGTATGGCCTGCGGCACGAGTTATTTCGGCACAGCCGTTACGATGACGTTTGTTATCTGCCTGGCCATCATCCTGCTGCATAAACTGGATTACGGGGCTAAAGCCTCCCCGGAAAAAATTCTCACCCTGCGCGTGCCCGGCCGAATTTCTTACCAGGAACATTTTCGAGAATTGTTCATGAAATACCTCAAGTTCTTCTCGCTCACCAGTGTGGAGACCGTCCAGCAGGGCACGCTCACCGAACTGACCTATATGATCCGTTTCAAGAAGGAAACGGATGAGCAGCCATTCCTTCAGGCCCTGCGCGAACTCAATGACAATAACAAGGTCTCCCTTATCTATCGCGAACAGCGTGTGGACCTGTAACCATCCTGCTACCCGAACCCATGAAAGAAAAACTAACTTACAGTCTGTTGATTATCCTTCTGGCAGCCCTGGCGCTGTTTTGCTTCCGTGCGCAGCCGGCCTTGAGTGTTGACATCGCCCGTCAGCCTAATTATGACCGGCTTGATGACCTGTTAAGAGACTGCGTCAGCTTCAAGGGCGACGTCAACCGGGAGAAACTCACCGGCGCTTACGCTCAAACCCTTCGTGATATTCTCGCGGATTTCGCCCGCGTCGATGCCTCTGCTCTGGCGCGGTCGCGGGACCGTCTGGCCTTCTGGCTCAATGCCTACAATGTCCTCGGCCTGCAAACGCTGCTGGACGCGGGCATGGACCCCGCTGCCCCGCAGAAAGACGGGTTGTTTTTTACCCGCCGCCGCTATTTCATAGCCGGCAAACCGCGGTCGCTGGACGATATTTACCATGACCTCATTCGCCGCGACGTTGAAGACCCGCGCGTCTTTGCCGCCCTGGCGCTGCCGGGCATTCTGACCGCCCCCCTGCGGCCGGAGGCTTACCGGCCGGAAACGCTTAACTTCCAACTCGACCAGCAATGCCGCCAATGGATTAATCATTCACCGGTCAATCGACTCGATATGCAGGCCAACACCCTGTATCTGGCCCGCGAGTTTTGCTATTACACCGGCGACTTTGACCGGCTCTTCGACAATCCCCGCGGTTTCTACCTCAAGTACATAACCGACCCCGTTGAGAAAAACTATCTGCTGACCCACTCCAACATTTCCATTGTATATGAGATGAACCGCCACAACTGATTATTTCCTAATAACTTACCCGCTCAGCAAATCATAAACCTTCAACATATACGCCGTATAGGATAACTTATTCCTGATGCGGAAAAAGCGTTTGGATGGGAAAAACAGCCTATCTGAAGGGCGTGTTACCCAAAGCGTAGCGGTGACGCGGGCATCCTGCCCGCGTGCCTTTTTCGCGTCAATAACACGGTTGGCGATACTGAAGAGCGCGGGCAGGGATGCCCGCGTCACGTTTGAGCAACAGGCCCTGAAGGCGGAACTACCAACGAATGTGTTTTCGCATCAGAAATAATTTTACCGTTGCGGGAATGGTGCTAATGAATATAATCATAACTAGATAACATGATAAGTTTCTAGAAAGGATAAACATCATGAAAAACTCCTGGATTTGGGGCGGTTTTCTCGTTGTTATCTTAGTGGGAAATCTTTTAGCCGCGGTGACCCCCCAACAATTACGCTGTGAGTACAGGATAAATCCTCTGGGAGTGGATGTGATCAGGCCGCGGCTAAGCTGGATTTTGACCAGCGATGATCCGGCGGCGCGAGGCATTGTGCAGCAAGCCTATCAGGTGCTGGCGGCATCCAGCCGGGACGCCCTGGCAAAGGATGAAGGCAATTTTTGGGATAGCGGGCGAGTGGAATCCAGCCAAACTTTGCATATTGAATATAACGGCACGCCGCTGAAATCGGGCGAAGACGTATTCTGGAAGGTAAAGGTGTGGTCAACGGCTCTTGTGGATATCCGTGACAGCAAGGAAGAAGTCGCCTCCGCCTGGAGCGAACCGGCGATGTGGAGTATGGGCCTGCTGAAACAAACGGACCGCAAGGCCCAATGGATCAGCGACGGCCTGCCCTGCACAGAGCTATTGCCCGGCGTATGGACGCGACCGACGACGCACCTGCGGCGGGAATTTACGCTGGATAAACCGATAACCAGGGCGACGGTTCTGGTCAGCGGCCTGGGAATGTATGAATTTAATCTCAACGGCCGGCGTCTGGGTGAACAGCAATTAGCACCGGAATTTACGGTGTATAAAAACCGGATACAGTATAACGTTTTTGATGCAACAAAGCAGTTGCAGCAAGGCGCTAACGCGGTCGGGGCCATGGTGGGTGATAGCTGGTACAATAATCGCCTGATATTTGCCCCCCCGCCGCCGGAGCGGCCGTTCGAGGGCCGGCGCGGATTTTACATGGAACTGGAAATTGTGTATGCGGACGGCCAAAAGCAGCATATTCTCAGCGACACCGACTGGACCTGGACGACCGAAGGGCCTATTCGCAGCAATAATATTTATGATGGCGAAATGTACGATGCGCGGAAGGAACTGACCGGTTGGGCCGATGCCGGGTACGATGACAGCGGCTGGAAACCCGCCGTAAAGGGAGAATTTCCCGGCACCGCCCTGGTCTGGCAGCGAAATGAACCTATCAGCATCGTGGAGGAGCGCAAACCGGTAAGCGTGCATTCGCCCGAACCGGGTGTGTATCAGTTCGACATGGGACAAAATATGGTGGGCTGGTGCCGCGTGCGGGTCAATGGCGCCGGCGGGCAGGCGATTAATATTCGCCATGCGGAAATGCTCAACGATAAGGGGCGGATATATACCGATAATCTGCGCGGGGCCAAACAGTTGAATATTTACGTTAAACGCAGCGACGGACCGGAAGAATATGAACCGCGTTTCACCTATCAGGGTTTCCGCTATGTCGAAGTATCGGGCGTAACCGGGGAAATGACCCTTGCGGACCTGACGGGTAAGGTCGTCTATTCGGCCGCACGGCGCACGGGATGGTTCGAGTGCTCGAATGCGCTAGTCAATCAACTGATGAGCAATATTTTCTGGACACAGCGGGCCAATATGTACGGTATGCCGACCGATTGCCCTCAGCGTGATGAACGCACCGGATGGATGGGTGATATTCAGGCGTTCGCGCAGACGGCGATGTTTAACATGGATATGGCCCCGTTCATGAGCAAGTGGCTGATGGATGTCCGCGACTCGCAGGCGGATGATGGACGTTTCCCCGACATGGCGCCGACCCCGGCGGACACCAATAAGGGATTTTCCTCCGTGCCGGCGTGGGGCGACGCGGGCGTGTTTGTGCCGTGGGATGTTTACGTTAATTACGCGGATCTGCGGCTGATAAAAGAACATTTCCCCGCCATGCAAAAATGGGTGGATTTTATCCATGAGCAAAATCCCGACCATATCTGGCGGAAGAGCCGGGGCAACGATTACAACGACTGGCTCAACGGCGACACGCTGATTGCCGAAGGCTGGCCGCGTAAAGGCGGGATGGTCCCCCAGGAAGTATTTGGCACGGCATTTTACGCCCGCTCCACGCAGCGGGTGGCGCAATTCGCGGCAATACTGGGCCGGCATGAATTGGAAAAAATCTATCGTCAGCGCCACAAGGATATTTGCGAAGCGTTCATGAAAACGTTCGTCGATGCCGAAGGCGTCATTCAGGGCAATACGCAGGCCGGATACGCTCTGGCTCTGGCGTTTGACATTTTACCCGAAGATAGGCAGGCGAAAGCGGCCGAACACATGGTCGAATGCCTCAAGCCTTATAACGGCCATTTGTCCACCGGCATCCAGAGTACGCATCGGTTCATGCAGGAACTTACTCGGCGCGGCTATCACGAGCAAGCAGGACAATTATTGCTTCTGGACACGTTTCCCTCGTGGGGCCATACCATCAGGGAAGGCGCTACGACGATTTGGGAGCGATGGGACGGCTATTTGACGGGCCGCGGATTTCAGCATCCCGGCATGAACTCCTTTAATCACTGGGCGTTAGGCGCGGTGGGCGAATGGATATGGCGGCATCTGGCCGGTATCAATCCCGATGAGGCCCATCCGGGATTCACGCAGTTTGTGCTGCAGCCCCGGCCGATTAAGGGAGTGGACTGGGCCAAAGGATGTTTTGAATGTGTTCGCGGGCGAATTGTCAGCGATTGGAAAAGGGAAAATGGAACGTTTACTTATACGGTTGAAGTACCCGCCAATACTACCGCTACCGTCATTTTACCCCAGGCTCGACTCGAAAATGTCAGAGAAAACAACAAACTATTAACGCAGTCATTCGGCATAAGCCAATGCGAACAGGCTGGCTATGATGTTCATTGCCAGGTGGTATCCGGAACCTATACTTTTCAATGGTGATTTATATGAAAACAAACTTTTGCCTCATGAGTATATCCATTTGTTTATTGTCAAGCGGACTTTTCGCAGCGGTATCTCCGCAGCAATTACGCTGTGAATATCGCGTAAATCCTCTGGGTGTTGATGTCGCCCAGCCGCGGCTAAGCTGGATTATCGTTAGCGATGACCCGGCGCTGCGCGGCGTGGCGCAATGCGCTTATCAGGTGCTGGCGGCCTCCAGCCGGGAAGCCCTGACAAAAGATGAAGGCGATCTTTGGGATAGCGGGCGAGTAAATTCCAGCCAAACGCTGCATATTGAATATAACGGCAAACCGCTGGCGACGAAGCAGGATGTGTTCTGGAAAGTGCGCGTATGGACGACAGCGATTACGAACACCGGCGATAGTCAGGCCGAAACGGCTTCTGCCTGGAGCGAACCTGCAATGTGGAGTATGGGGCTGCTCAAACAGACCGACCGCCGCGCCCAGTGGATCGGCGATGGACAACCCTGCCGGGAGCTAACGCGCGGCGAATGGAGCCGGCCGGCGACACATTTGCGGCGAGAATTTACGCTGGATAAACCGATAGCTAAAGCCACGGCGCTGGTCAGCGGGTTGGGAATGTATGAGTTTTATGTCAATGGCCAACGAATTGGCCAGCAGCAGTTAGCGCCGGAATACACGATTTATCGTGATCGCATTCAATACAATATGTTTGATGTGACAGAGGTGCTGCAAAACGGCGTCAATGCCGCCGGGGCGGTTGTGGGCGATGGCTGGCACAACAATGATCTGGCGTTCGCCCCCCCGCCGCCCAAACGGCCGTTCGAGGGCCGGCGCGGCTTCTATCTGGAAATGGAAATTAAATTCACTGACGGCCAAAAGCAGCAAATCGTTTCCGACACCGCCTGGACGTGGACGACCGAAGGACCGATTCGCGCTAATTCAATCTACAACGGCGAAATTTACGATGCGCGCCGGGAACTTGACGGCTGGGCGTCGGCCGGTTACGACGACAGCACGTGGAAGCCGGCGGTCTATGAACGGTTTTTCGGCGCCAAGCTCGTATGGCAGCGCAATGAGCCTATCAGTATCGTTGAAGATCATAAGCCCGTTTCAGTAAAATCCCCGGAATCGGGCGTGTATCAGTTCGACATGGGTCAGAATATGGTGGGCTGGTGTTGGATACGAGTACACGGCGAAACCGGGCAACAGATTACTATCCGCCATGCGGAAATGCTCGATGAAAAGGGCCGATTATTTACCCGCAATCTGGGTACGGACGGACAGCCGGACACCTATATCCTCAAAGGTGAAACGCAGGAGTATTATTCGCCGCGTTTTACCTATCACGGTTTTCGCTATGTCGAAGTATCGGGCGTAAAAGGAGAAATGACGCTGGAAGACCTCACCGGCAAGGTCATCTATTCGGCCGCGCGGCAAACGGGATGGTTCGAGTGTTCGGACGCCATGGTTAATCAACTGATGAGTAACATCTTCTGGACGCAGCGCGCCAACATGTACGGCATGCCGACGGATTGCCCCCAGCGCACGGAGCGCACCGGCTGGATGGGTGATATTCAGGCGTTCGCGCAAACAGCCATGTTCAATATGGATATGGCGCCGTTTTTGAGCAAATGGGCTATCGATGTGCGCGACTCGCAGGCGGATGATGGGCGTTTTCCGGACATGGCGCCATCGCCCCACGAAGCCGGTGAAGTGAACTTGGGGCCGGGCTGGGGAACGTTTTATGGGGCGCCGGCCTGGGGCGATGCGGGCGTATTTGTGCCGTGGGATATGTACGTCAATTACGCCGACGTGCGGCTGGCGGAAGAACATTTTTCCGCCATGAAGCGATGGGTGGATTTCGTGCATTCTTATAATCCCGATTATCTCTGGCGGCGTGCACGAGGCAACAATTACAACGACTGGCTTAACGGCGATACGCTTGTCGCCGAAGGCTGGCCCACTAAAGGCGGCGAAATACCGAGAGAGGTGTTCGCCACGGCATTTTACGCCCGCTCCACGCAGCGGGTGGCCGAATTTGCAGCCATACTGGGCAAAACCGATGTGGAAAAAGAGTATCGTCAGCGCCATCAGAATATTTGTGATGCTTTTGTAAAAACCTTTATCGATTCCGAAGGCGTCATTCAGGGTAACACCCAGGCCGGATACGCTCTGGCCCTGGCGTATGACATATTGCCGGAAAACAGGCAGGCCAAAGCAGTCGAACTTATGATCAAAAGCCTGGAACCTTACAACGGCCATTTGTCCACCGGCATCCAAAGCACCAAACGATTCATGCAGGAACTTACCCGGCGCGGCCATCACGAAGAAGCGGGACGAATATTGCGTCTGGATACGTGTCCCTCGTGGGGTCACGCTATCAAGGAAGGTGCTACGACCATCTGGGAACGCTGGGACGGCTATTTAACCGGACGCGGATTTCATCCTTCCGGAATGAATTCATTCAATCACTGGGCCTTGGGATCGGTGGGCGAATGGGTCTGGCAGCATCTGGCCGGCATCAACCCCGATCCCGACCATCCCGGTTACAGCCATTTTGTGCTTCAGCCCCGCCCCATTGAAGGATTAACCTGGGCCAGGGGAAAATATGAATGTGTTCGCGGCCGGATTGTCAGCGACTGGAAAATCGAGAATGGAACCTTCACTTACACGGTCGAAGTCCCCGCCAATACCACCGCTACCGTAATATTACCAAAGGCGGTGTTGGAAAACGTCAGGGAAAACCAGCAACCCCTGACGCAAACCGCCGGCGTTACTCAATGTGAACAAATCGGCAATGAGGTTCATTGCCAGGTGGTTTCGGGAAAATATCAGTTCCAGTGGTAATTGATGAATTCCTTCATAAGAAATATTCTCGTCTGTTTATTGACAGGATAACTTATGGCGACAGTATCTCCGCGGCAGTTACGTTGTGAATATCGCATAAATCCTTTGGGCGTCGATGTGGCCCGGCCGCGATTGAGTTGGATTGTGGACCGGGATGATCCCGCAACGCGCGGTGTGGCGCAAGTCGCCTACCAGGTGCTGGCGGCTTCCGGCAAGGAAGCTTTGGCGCGGGATGAAGGTAATCTCTGGGACAGCGGCCGCGTCAATTCCAACCAATCGCTGCATATTGAATATGATGGTGCGCCGCTGGTGACAAAGCAGGATGTATTCTGGAAAGTGCGTGTGTGGACGACTTCGCAGGCAAACAACGACCATAAAAAGGATGAAACCGTATCCGCCTGGAGTGAACCGGCATTCTGGAGCATGGGCCTGCTAAAGCAGACGGACCGCCGCGCCCAGTGGATCGGCGATGGACAACCTTGCCAGGAAATAGCACCCAAGGTATGGGCACGGCCCGCGACACACCTGCGGCGGGAATTCAGTATCGATAAACCCATCGCCAGGGCCACAGCGCTGGTCAGCGGCCTGGGAATGTATGAATTATATCTTAACGGCCAAAGATTAGGCGACCAGCAATTAGCACCGGAATACACCATGTACAGGGACCGGATACAGTACAATGTATTTGATATAACGGCGCAGTTGCAGAAAGGCGCCAATGCCGCCGGGGCGATATTGGGCGATGGCTGGAACAGCAATCAGTTGTTTGCAGCGCCGCCGGCGCCGAAGCGGGTTTTTGAAGGCCGACGAGGCTTTTACCTGGAACTGGA
>CAZOCV010000030.1:3497-22346 GCA_964578395.1 uncultured Pirellulales bacterium | reverse complement strand
ATAAAATTTAACCGCGTATGGGCAATTGCCGTTGGGAGTTCAAGTTGGGGGCGTTTTGCCGGGCCGTTTCACAATAGCGTTTGTTCGCGTCAGGACCGGTCCAGAGAGAATAGACGATCCCGGGCGCGGCAAATATGGTTGATGATTTGCTGCTGCTGCGGGATATCGGCAGGGGGCCAGATCGTTTGCAGGACATTTTGGATATGCGCATCGGAAACCGCCGGGGCATTTTTGCCCGCATCCAGCAGATAATAGCACGCCGCCAACGCTCCTACGGCCATATTGTCCGGCGCGATATCGTGCGCGAGGGCCAAACGCATCGTGCCCACGAGACGATCCTCCCAGCCGAGTTTGCGCTGCGGGTCGCGGGCCGCACGGGCAACGGCGTCGTGCAGAAACGGATTGGTCATCCGCTCCAGCAGGTCGTCGGCGTACGCCGCATAGCCTGCCGAAGTAAAGAGGGGGTCGTGCACATGACGGTATTTTTTAATGAGCGCTGCGCCCGATTCCTCCAGAAAGGCCCGGCGGGCCAGCGCCATAACAGGCGGATGCGTTTTCAGCTCCGTCATGGCCGAACAGCCTTGCCGGGCGCCCAGATACGCCAGTAGCGCATGGATGGCATTATGGCCGTAGAGTTTGGCTTCTTCAAACGGCAGCAGGTCGTCGCGTTCGCCGAAGACGGTGATGCCCGGCCGGACCTCCGCCAGCGTGATGCGCGACACCAGAATCCGATTAAACGATTCCACCAGAAACGCGCGTGACAGGGCGGGCGTGATGGGCGTTAACTGAAGCCGCCGGATTTCGTCCGGGTCGGCCAGCACCTGCGACATCTTGCCGATGACGGTATTGAGATATTGCACCGGCCGGGCGGGCGCTGGGTGGAAAGATTGAACGCTGGTTTGCAGGATTTCCGCGGCGTGGTTGTTATTCTCGGCGGTGTAGATGAGGGTCGCGGCAGCGCGATGCGAGGACAAGCCCTCGGCCAACAACGCCGCGACGCTGGCCGGCCCGCCGGCCGTATAGGTTTGAACGCTGGGCAGGCAGGTGAAGATATCCGTGGCGTCCTCAATAGCTTTGACCAGGGCGCTGCGGTCCGCGTCAATCAGCGGATTAAGCATTTCCACGCCTTCAATCGCCTGGACGTCCACATGGTCGTCGTGGGCAATGTTGACGAAATAGCGGCCGCCGCTGCTGCGCACGGCGTGAACCATATTGGCATCCACTTCCGCGACGACCAGCCTGTCAAACCGACCGGCGGCGAAAGCTTCCGCCAGACAAAGGCCCGCTTGTATCGGGCCGAATCCAAAACCGACAAAACGATGTTTCAAGGTATTTTCCTGTTATGCTTAAAGGCGGCGTTCCTGGAGAAAGTCCTGTTCGCTGGGGCCGTTCCAATACTCCACGCGCTGCAGCGGCGTTGGACGAATATGGGGATAAAGAATGGCCTTGCCGTCCATTTTTGTTTCCTTAATCAGCTTGAGCACCTCGATGGCGTTATCGAGCGAACCGACGGCCGCGACGTAATTGCCGGGATCAATATCGCCCTGATGAATGGCGAGGAGTGTTTCCGTCATGTCGCTGGGATCGCCGCCGGAACTGCCGACGCACTTGATTTCCTGATAATGAACGGCCAGAGCATCGAGTTGGAGGAGGTGTTTGCCTTTGGGCAGGCCTCCGAACATGTTGGCCACGCCGCCCGGGGCAAGCAGCGACAGGGCATTTTGCTGGACCGAATTAACCCCGACCGCGAGGATGATGTCATCGGCGCCGCGGTTGTTGCTGGCCGCCATAACGGTTTCGTTTAATTTTTCCGCCGCCGTACAGATTAATGTCACGCCTTTTTGCCGGGCCTTGGCGCCGATATTTTTTTGCACCGTGTCAAGCCGTTCGGCCTGCAGGTCGCTGACAATAAGAACCCGAGGATTGTAACGCAGAGCCAGTTCGGCGTGGATACGCCCCATGGAGCCTGCGCCGACCACCACCGCCACGCCGTCGGGCAATAGACCCAGTTTCGGCACGCGCGGGGCGTGAGGGCCGGCTTTATGAAGATGATAGTGACGGTTCTGGGCGGACGTAACACAGCTTATCGGTTCCGCCATAGAGACGGCAAAATACGGCATGTTATCATCGGGCAACGGCAGCAGGCACTGGGCCTTTAAGACCTCCTCCTGAATACAGAGGTATTGGGCCAGATGGCCGCCGAGCGTGTAGCCCACGGCGACCTTGTGCATATCCTGCGCGTGATTGCGATACCGCTGCCGGTGATTGACAGGGTCAACCGCTACGGCCGGTTGAATCGCAAAACGCTGGCCGGGGACGTAGTTTGCCTGCAGATGCGCGCCCACCTTGACTATGGTGACAGAGCCTTCGTCGCCCAGAATAATCGGCCAGCGTTTTAAGTCCCAGCCATTAATAAAGGTGTGATCCTCGCCCTGTTCGATGAGCTTGAGGATGCTGGTGCATACCCCGGCGGCATCCACGCGGGCGAGCAGTTGATCAGGCCCGATGGCGGGAACGGGTATCGTGGCGATTTCAAGATTTTCAAAACCGCGCCCTTTGGCGATGACGGCCTGCATCATTTCGGGAATGTAATAAGGCGCATCGAGATGATTTTTTAATGGCAATGGAGTCAAGGGACATCTTCCTGTAGTGAGGGTGACCGAAGCGGGGCGGCATCAACCTGGCCCTGCAAACGAAAAAAGGCCGGCGTACAACCATAGTACCGCCTGAAACACTTGTGAAAATGGCTGACATCGCTGAAACGCCAATCCAGAGCGATTGTTTTAATGGCTTTGGCGGTATGAATCAGCTCCTGAGCGGCCGAACGCACCCGGAAACGCAGAACGAATTCCGCAAAGGAAAGCCCCATAATCCTTCGAAAGCGGCGGGCAAACTCATTACGGTTGACGCCGGATAATCGGGCGGCCTCCTGCGTGGTCATCACTTTTTTATTTTCAAATACCATTTCCACGATTTTATTGATGTGCTCCCAGACTGGCGGATGCTCCGGGGAAGCATGATTTTTAATCTGACCCTGGCCATGCAGAATCAGCAGTATCTCAAAAAGTTTAACATGTTGCCAGGCTCGAACCAGATCTTCATTGCGGCCCACGGGAAATTCCAGCGAATCGAGCGTTTTCATAATGTATTTGCGGTTGGCGATACTGACCCGCGGCCGCTGGTGCGGCGGCAGGTTAAAAGGCGTCAGCCACTTGACGTTTTCAATGTGGGTTTGCGCCAACAGCGGCGGATAAATAATAAACACATACGCTACACACGGCGCGGCAAGGACTTCCCAGCCGTGCGGCTCCCACATGCCGCATAACCAGACATCGCCGGGTGATACACAGTGGCCGCCGCCCGTGTAATGACGGCGCATTTTTCCTGACTGCAGAACGCCTAATTCGAAGCCATAGTGCATATCATACTTGACGTTTTGCCGGCGGTCGAAACGCTCGACCACCAGCCGTACGGGGTGGTCTTCCTCCACGCCGAACGCCATTTTTTCCACGGGCAGATTCCAGACATCATTTATTTTATTAGCCATACAGCACCTGATTGTCAATATTTGAAGTAGCAGGAATTCAATTAGCCCAAAACCCTCCGCGAAGAGTGGATTATCGTTGGCTTGCGAGAAAAGCATTTATAACTGTCTGTCTTATATAGCATTACGAACCGTTCTGTCGCTCCTGGCAAAAATCAGCATCAGGACGTTGCCCTTGTGTCGATGCAATAATACAATATTCTAATGCAAATACGCAAGCGTTCTTTCTTGCGATAAAACGATGCGGTTATAAAATATAACTATATATGCCGTAAGTTATTAGCGCTTTTATAAAAAATGTGCGTAACGTGATATTCATTATATTCATTGTAAAGCGATCCCATGGAAAGCTATCTGCATGTTGACAGCCATATCCCTCAAAAAGCCGCCTATACGGTAATTGACGCCCATAACCATCTCTGGGGCCAGGGCAACCCCCGGCGGATGGTGCAGGTCATGAACCAGGTAGGCATAGCCAGTCTGTGTGACGTTACGGCCAACGCTAAAATTGCTTTCGCCGGGGGCGGGTACCAATTGCAACCGGGGAATATCGACCATTTTTTTACTGAGTATGCGGATATGTATCCCGGACGATTTTATTGTTTTACCCTGGCGGAGTTTTCCCGGCCGGCGGATCAGCCTTTGTTTGAGGATGTCGAACGGTTCGTTGCCGAATCGATTGCCACGCTGCATGCACATGTGCGCCGCGGCGCGCGGGGGTTGAAAGTATTGAAGGAACTGGGGCTGAGCTACCGCGATGCTTCCGGCAGGCTCATCCCGGCGGATGATCCGCGGCTGTTTGAGATTTGGGAAGAAGCAGGCCGTCTGGGTGTACCGGTGCTGATTCATCAGTCGGATCCGTATGGTTTTTTCCAGCCGGTGACGCCGGACAACGAACATTATGAATCCTTGCAAAAATATCCTTCCTGGAGTTTTGCGGATAAGAAATTCCCGCGCAAGGAAATATTATTACAGCAGCGGGATAATCTGGTGCGACAGCATCCCAAAACCATTTTTATTCTGCCGCATGTCGCCAATTTTCCGGAAAATTTGCCTTATGTATCGCGGCTGCTGGAAGAAAATCCCAATGTATATATTGATTTTTCCGCGCGGCTGGATGAACTGGGCCGGCAGCCTTATACCGCCCGGGCGTTTTTTCTGCGCTGGCAGGACCGTATGGTGTTCGGCAGCGATATGCCTGCGGATCTGGCTGAATCGGAAATGATGTACCGCACTTATTTCCGTTTTTTGGAGACGTATGACGAAGGATTTTATGCGCCGGATTATGATGGTACATTCAGCCGTCATCGCTGGACCATTTGCGGCATTGGGTTGCCGCCGGAGACGCTGAAAAAAATATATCATCAGAATATCCGCCGACTTATTCCTGATGTGCCTGGCACCATTAATGATGGAGAGGAACCATGTTAAAACCTAAAGTTGCTTTTGTGGTATTTGGCGTTCATAAGGATGGCTTGAAAGACCCGATGGGAACGCCTTTTATTGATGATGCTTTGATTGAAGCCTCCAAAAAGGCGCTGGCGAAAGCCGGCCTCGAGCTGGTCACCCATGACATTATTATCGCGGACAAACAGGAAGCACGTACATGTTTCGCCAAATTCAAAAAAATGGATGACATTGATGCGGTCGTGCTGTTCTCCGGCACCTGGGTATGGGCGGCGCACCTGATCGGCCCGTTGCGCGATTTACACCGGGTGGGCAAAGACGTGGTGTTGTGGACGCATCCGGGCAGCCAGGGCTGGCGTCCGGTGGGGGGGCTGGTGCTTCATGGCGCGATGAAGGAAATCGGTTTGCCGCATCGGTTTGTTTACGGCCGCCATGACGATCCTGTGGATATCGAGCGCATCGTTTCTTATTGCCGGGCGGGAGCCATGAAACAGCGGCTGAACCTCAGCACCATGGGCGCGTTTGGCGGCCGGGGCATGGGTCAGACGTGCGGCGTCGCCGACCCGTCGCAATGGATGAAAATGTTCGGCGTGGATATTGATTCGCGCGACACCGGTGAACTGCTTGCCGCCGCCAGGGAGATTACCCCGCAGGAATTAGAGCACACCCGCCGGCGAATACAAAGCTTGTTCGCGGAAACCATTCCCACCGATGCGGTTTCGGAACGATCCCTTCGGCTATACCTGGCCCTGAAGAAAATTGTTGAAAAAGAAAAATTTGATTTTTATACCATCCAATCCTTTCCCGGCCTGGGCGATGTTTACAGCGCCACCTGTTTTGCCCAGAGCATGATGCTCGAAGACGGCTACGGCACCTCCACGCTGGGCGACTTTAATACGGCCATGACGGTCAAATGCCTGACCGATTTCAGCACAGAGCCGGTTTATTACGGTGATTTACAGCATATTGACAAACAGACCGGGGAAATCAAGATTATCGGCGACGGCGCCTGTCCGCCGTCGCTGGCGAGTAAACTTGGTCCGGCCGGTTTCGCCCAGCACGGCATCCCCACGGAAGGTGAAGCCGGCGGCCTAAGCATTAAGCTCGTATGCAAGGTGGGTGAGGGCGTGCTGGCGCGGCTGGGTCGTCACGACGGCCAATTTGAAATGGTTATTACCCGGTGCTCTATTTTTGAACCGCCGGCCGAAACGCTCCCGCAGCGTCAGAACGAATGCGGCATTCCTTTCTGGCCGCACGGTTTTGTCACGGCTCATTGCAATATGGAAGCCTTGTTAGAGGCCTGGAACAATGAATATGCCTGTTTGGGTTATGGCGCCCATTTATACGAAGACCTGAAAGCCTTTTGTGAAATTACCGGCATCAACGCCATTGCCTTGTAAAACTATTGTGAACCAAACAAAAATGGTAAAAACATCATCAGGCGATGGTTGCGGAAGTGACCACATGAATTTTGAATCGCCGCCGTGGTCGGTTGTTTGTCTGCCCCACGATGGCGGCCGCATTAGTCGTCTGCGTCACCGCGGCCGGTCGATACTGACGGAACCGTCAGCGAGCTTTATATCCCCCGGCGGCGACTGGGGCCGTTACGAAACACGGCCGGTTTACGGCTATGACGATTGTTTTCCCACCGTCGATTCCTGTGTATATCCCGACGGAACAGAAATTCCTGATCATGGCGAGGTGTGCTGGCTGCCGTGGCAGATGCGTTCCTCAAGCAATGGCCTTGAAGGGGATGTTCAGTGCCGACTTTTACCGATAACGTTCAGCCGCCAAATGCATTTTCAGGATTCGGTTATCGATTGGCGCTTCGAGGTCAATAATCAATCAACCCGGGATTTGCCTTTTCTGCATATTATGCATGCCTTATTGCCTGTCAAAGACATTACCGGACTGCATTTGCCGTCCTACACGACGCTTTACGATGAAATATCCCATCAATCCCTGCCTCTCCGCCCGGCGGAAGAACTTGGCGGTGTCTTACTGGCCGCGGGGCAAGGCGACGTTCACATGCTGCTTTTGCAGAATATTCAAACCGGGCGACTGGCGCTGGAATTCAACCATCGTTTCCGTTTAACCATTCGCTTTGACCACAGGTTATTTCCTACACTGGGTATCTGGTGGAACAATGGCGGCTATCCGGCCGCGAATGCTTGTCGCCGCTTTGAATGTGCTTTCGAGCCGATTCCCGGAACATCCAGTTCGCTAACTCAAGCCCTTGCTCAGGGAACAACGCTCATGGTTCCGGCGCAGTGCAAGCGTTCGTGGACGGTGAACTGGGAAATAACGTCTTTGGAGTTATAGAAAGGAAAAACCGGACTCATGCCGTTAGTGTGTGAACGCAGCGATGTATTGGACATTTTTGCCCAGGCCGCCCGGCGGCAATGGGTTATTCCGGCGTTCTGCGCGGAAAATCCCACAACGGTGGAAGCCGTTTTTGCCGCAGCGCAGGAACACGCCCAATATCTTCATGAACCTCAGTTGCCGGTCATTCTCGCCATTACCAATCAATATGCTCACCGCCGTCAATCCGTCCATTACACCCATACGCAGCGATGGGATATCGGATTAAAACGCTTCATGTCTGACATCAGGATTCTGACCGATATCTCATCGCCCTTTTCTCAACTAAAGGTCATGATGCTGCTGGATCATACCCAGTGGGATACGGATGCGGAGTTGCTCACCTGGGATTTGCAGCCGTTTGCCATCATCATGTATGATGCCTCCGGCCTGCCGTTTGAAGAAAACATCCAAAAAACAGCTCAATTTGTCAAGCAGCACGGCCGTGACATCGTCATCGAAGGGGCCTGCGATGAAATTCTCGACGCCGGCACTTCCACTGCCGGTGAAGACCTGGCCACACCGGAAAAAACCCTGCGTTATGTCCAGGCCACCGGAGCGGATTTTGTCGTCGTTAATCTGGGCACCGAACATCGCGCCGGCAGCGCCAATCTGACCTACCATGGCGATTTAGCCCGGCGTATCAGTGCATTAATCGGGCCTAAGCTGGTTCTGCACGGCACCTCATCGGTCGGCAGCGATCAGATTAAAAAATTGTTTCAGGACGGCATCGTCAAAGTTAATATCTGGACCACCCTGGAGCGAGACAGCACACCGGCGCTGCTGGAAGAAATGCTTCGTCACGCTGCTAAAATCGCCGGCCCGGCTAAAGCACAGAATCTGCTTGAGCAAGACCTGCTCGGTCCCAGCGCCGACATAAAAAGTCCGCCGCAGCTTTCACACTTCACCACCACCTGGCGGCAAGATATTATTTTCCAACAGATGAAAGCTATTGCCAGACGTTATTATAATCTGTGGTACACGTGAGGATAAACGTTAATCATGAGCGCTACCATCGGCATCGACATCGGCACCAGCGGCTGTAAGGCCTTGCTTTTCGACGAGCAGGGTCGCTGTATCCGCCAGGCCCATCGCGATTACGATGTCATTCGTCCGCAGTCCGGCTGGGCGGAACTGGACGCCGAAGATGTTATTATCAAATGCTTTGCCGTAATCAAAGATGTTATCGGCGGTCATGAAAATCTGGTTCGGGCCATAGGCATTTCCTCACAGGGAGAAGCCTTTGTGCCCGTTGCGGCGGATGGACGCTTTCTGCATCGAGCCTTGGTGTCGTCGGATAATCGAGCCGTCGATTACGTTCAAAACTGGGCTAATGAATTTGGCGTCGAGCGGCTATACCAGATTACCGGCCACACGCCGCACACCTTGTTTTCCCTGTTTAAATTGCTCTGGCTGCGGGACCATCTTCCTGATATCTGGAAACAAACCTGGAAATTTCTCTGTTTTGAGGATTTATTACAGTATCGCCTGGGCGTCGCGCCGCACATCAGTTGGCCTCTGGCCGGACGCACCATGTTATTTGATGTCCGCCGGCACGTTTGGAGCGATACGATTTTGAATGCTGTCGGTATTACGCCTGAACAACTGGCGCAACCTGCTCCATCGGGAACTGTCGCCGGAACGATTTCCCCGGTTATCGCAAAGCAATTAGGTCTCAATCCGGACACCATCATTGTCAACGGAGGCCATGATCAGCCTTGCGGCGCTCTGGGCGCCGGCGTTACCCAGCCCGGTACTGCCGTTTACGCCACCGGAACCGTCGAGTGCATCACGCCGGTTTTTCACCATGCCACATTTACCCATAATTTAAGAGACCACAACTTATGCACCTATGATTACACCCTGGAAAATATGTACACCACCGTCGCCTACAACATCACCGGCGGCAGTATCCTTAAGTGGTTTGGCAATCAGTTCGGCCAACCGGAAATTGAAAAAGCGCGGCAGCAGAACCGCGACCCGTATGAACTGCTGCTGGAATCCGCCGCTCCGGAGCCGACGCATTTAATAGCCTTACCCTATTTTGGCCCCAGCGGAACGCCTTATTTTGACCCGAATAGCTCCGGCGCTATCCTGGGATTAACCCTGGCGACAACTCGCGGCGAGATACTTCGCGCCTTGCTGGAGGCCCTGGCGATGGAAATGCGTCTTAATCTGGATATTCTCGAACAGGCGGGCTGCGCCATTACCGAACTGCGCGTCGTAGGCGGCGGCGCCAAGTCTGCTTTCTGGAACCAGCTCAAGGCCGATGTTCTGGGTAAAACGATTATCGTTACCGATGTCACCGAAGGCGCTTGCCGCGGCGCCGCCCTGCTGGCCTGTGCGGCGGAAAGCCAAGGTGATGTCCGGCAACTGGCCCAATCCTGGTCGCGGCCGGTGGCGAAAATGACGCCTAACCTGGCTTATGCCGCCCATTATCAACGTCAGTTCAGCCGCTATAAACGTCTTTATCCAGGCATAAAAAAATTATGGGATGCTGAGCCGACGTCCGATTAAACAATTACGTTTTAGTCAGGGAGCCTTATTAAGGAATACCGATGAGTAATTTTACTAATCTTGATGGCGGAATTGTCGGTTTTTATATCTTGCTGGTTATCTTGATCGGCGTGCTGGTCCGCAAGTATGTCTCCAAGGTGGACCAGTTTCTCGTCGCCGGCCGTGAATTAAACATTTATCTGGGCATCGCCTCCCTTACGGCCTGCGAATTCGGCATCGTCACGTGCATGTACACGGCTCAAAACGGCTACGACAAAGGCTTTTCCGGCGCTACGCCCGGCCTTCTGCTGGCGATAGCCATGTTCATTATCGGCAGCACCGGCTTTTGCATTAAACCTTTGCGCAGCGCCGGGGTAATGACCATTCCCGAACTGTTTGAAATCAAATTCGGCTCTCGTGTCCGCTGGATGAGCGGCGTGGTGATTGTTCTGGGAGGCCTGCTCAATATGGGCGTGTTCCTGCGGACCGGCGGCGATTTCCTGGTCGCCGTCTGCGGCCTCAATCCCGACCATCTGGAAATCACTATGACGCTGCTTCTGGTCGGTATCGGCCTCTATACCATTATGGGCGGTATGGTGTCCGTTTTAATTACTGACTACATTCAGTTCATCATGATGAGCATCGGTTTGCTGCTGGTGACGATTATGATTTTCATCAATATCGGCTGGGGAGATATGGTAACGGCCGTACGAGATAATTACGGCGCCGGCGGGTTCAATCCCTTTGTGCATAAAGACATGGGACCGGCTTACGTGATTTTCAATGCTTTTGTCGCTTTCGCAGTGGTGCTGACCTGGCAAACCATGATTCAACGCGTGCTTTCCGCGAAAGACAGTTCCGTCGGCCAAAAGATTTATCGCAGCACCAGCCCCTTCTTTGCCTGCCGGTTTATTTTGCCCGGCCTCTGGGGTATCGCGGCGTTAACCACATTAGCGCCGGCCGAGATAAGCGGTAACACCATGCTGGCGATGCCCATGTTTCTGGGTAAATTCGTACCGCCCATTCTCATGGGAATTGTCGTTGCGGCCATGTTGGCGGCCGATATGTCCACGGATGCCTCGTATATGCTTTCGTGGGGAAGCGTTATCTATAACGATATCATGGCCCCTATCCACAAGGGCAAATGGCCCCAGCGCAAAGGTTTATTATGGAACCGGATGATTATCGCTATTATCGGCGTGTTTCTTCTTCTTTATGGTCTGTGGTATCCCCTCAAAGCCGATTTGTGGACTTATCTCGCGGTTACGGGCAGCATTTATCTTTCCAGCATGTCTATTTTGCTGATTGCCTGCTGTTACTGGAAACGCGCCAATAGCTGGGGCGCCGCCGGAGCAATCATCCTCGGCGCGCTGATGCCGGTGATATATCTGGTGTGTGAACAATTACCCGCCACGCATACATTACATACATTGCTTATTGAAAAGATTGGCACGTATGTGTGGGGTGTGGCTACATATATCGTTGTGGCTGCCGCCATGATTATCGGATCGCTGCTTAAACCGAAGATAGAATCTTCTGAAGGAGCTTGGGCATGATTGAAACTATTTGGCTGGTTCTCTGCCTGGGCTGTATCGGTTGGTATCTGCTGGTGCTGGGTTACGTCGCTGTTAAAGGCGCCGGCGATATCAAACGCATGTTGGCCCAATTATCAAAAAAAACCTTGTAGGATAGTTGATGAGTAAAGGCAGCGTTATCCGCCATCAAGGAGTTCGCGCACATCCTGCACGAGGGCCAGGATTTGCTCTTGGGTATGGTTGGCGAAGATAGCGATGCGGATAGCGCCGCCGGCGGGTACGCCGCTGTAGCCGTCGGGAGCGACGTAGCGGACGACTTTGTTGCGGTCATGGAACAGGGCGTCGGTGATTTTTTCCAGATTGACGTCGGGCCGCGAATGCAGGGCAATGATCGGGACAGGCGTGTCGGCAAGAGGAAAGCCCAGGCCGCGGAATTCGTGGCGGGCGAGGGTAACGTTTTGCCATAGTTGCCGGCGGAGCTGGGGCTTGTGCATGGCCAGATCGATGGCGCAGGCGGTGGCGGCCGCCGAAGGGTTGGGAACCGCGCTGGAGGCGTAATACACATCCGACCGGGTTTTGAGCCGGTCGATAAAGGCCTGCCTTCCGGTGATGATGCCGCCGTGGCCGCCAAAGGCCTTGCTCAGCGTGCCGCAGGAGTAAATATTCGGTATTTTTTCCAGGTGAAAATACTCTCGCACACCCCGGCCATTCTCGCCGAGCACGCCATAGGCATGGGCATCATCCAGACAGAGGGCGGCGTTGTCATAAGCCCCAATTACCTCAAGATAGTCCGCCGCAGGGGCAATCTCGCCGGAAATGGGAAAGACGCCGTCAGAGAGAACCAGCGGCCGCCGGCCGGTCGGCAGATGGTTTGCCAGTTGCCGTCGTAAGTCCTCCGGCGACCGGTGTGCAAAAGGAATGCAGGGTTTACCCGCTGCGGCCGCGGCGGTTTTGACCGAGTAATGCGACGCCGCATCGCAGAAAATCACTTCGTAATTATCGCTCAATCCCTGCAGCAGAATCAGCATCCCCAGGTAACCGGATACGTAATACAGCGCGGCTTCGGCCTGAAAGAACCGAGCGGCACGGGCCTCTACGTCAAGCAGAACCGGGTTATTGCCGTGGCTGGCGCGGCTGGTGCCGCAGCCGATGCCGTAGGTGCGTGCCGCCCGGCAGGCGGCCTCGACCAGGTCGGGATACCCATTCAGGCCCAGGTAACAGCAGCCGCAAAAGTAATCCACATCCTTGTCGTTCATCCGGACCCGCGGGCCTGGCGGGCTTTGCATCAGGTATTTCATAGCGGACCACCTGCCATAGGACATTTTATCCACCTCACTGATGTAGCGGAATTCCCCCGTTCCGGCAAGGGGAAGCCGAAGGCCCTACTAACGCCGCAGCTAGCCAAAGGCTGGAGGTCAATGACCCTTTTAGTTCGCCACAGGCGATGTGACGCATATCCAGCGTCGTTGTCGCCTGCTTCCTGGGCGAGAGAGTCATTGGCTGCTTTTACGACGCGGGCGTTGTGCCGCTAACTTGGCGTTTATGTCGCTTGGCAGGATGGGCTAACGCTATTCCGTTCATATCTACAATGTTGGTGATTATTATCTCGGTCCATATTCCAACCATTGTCCAGCGACGATCGCGAAATCACCCAGGTTGACTTTGCCGTCCTGATTAATATCGCCGCCGCCGCACCAGCTTGGATATTTACAGTCATTTAACCACCACGTTGATATTGAAGTAAGTTCATATATATCCACCTGGCAATCGCGCAGGTCTGGATACATGGTGGATGAGCTGGTAAAATCGCCGCTGGGACAAATGCTATGGCCGTCCATCAACCAGTTTTCGGCCATCACCGCCAGTTCGCCTACATCTACTACGTCACTACCGTCAAAATCGAGCATGTCCGAAAACGAGAACATCCAACTCGGTTGCAGCCAATATTGTGCCAAAACCGCAAAATCCAACAGGTTTACTTTGCAATCCCCCATGCCAAATCCCATCGGCCCCGCGAGATCCGCGCGGGAACAAGGAACGGTCTGCTCCATTAACACCGTGTAGTTCCCTCCCATAAAGGGCCAGGATGTGACTTGGAGGAAATATATTCCATCTGCCGGACACGTCCATGTGGTCAGGTTCGGATTCATCCAGTTATTAAAGCTGTCTGAAGCTGAGTTTGCATTTCGTTTGTAAATAGTCAAATCAGCCATACCTGACATCATGGTGAAATAGTAAGCCAATCCGCCCGTCGCCTCAAATCGATACAGATGCGACTGGGGATCTATGCTCATGTCGAAGGTTCCGGTTTTTGGCACGTTTACCTGAATTTCCGGAAGCTGAGGGATGGTCAGATTGACTCCTTGAACGTGAGTGCCGGGCATATATATTTCAACCGCCGCCTGGCGCTTTAGCGCTCCCAGATTAAAAACGCTGAATTCCGTCACCGGCGTAAAGGCCCGGATAAATCCCCGCCAGCCTTCCGCTACGCCGGTTAGCGTGTAAGGCCCCGGTTCGGCCAACACCACGGAAGATATTATACTGCCTTCGGGATCATTTTCGCGGGTGTAAGCCTGAACCACAATCGGATTACCCTGTGGCCAGTCAATGCAATTTACCGTTCCACTCACGCTTCCCGTGGCCGCAATCTGCAAATGCGTGCGATTGACATCACCATTAGGTCCAAGAATCATCCACATTTCCGGCGCATTGCTACTGCTGCCTACATGAATGAATCGGCCCGGATAACTCACCCAGTACATTGCATTCATACCCGGCGGCAACTCAAAAGGAATGCGAAATTCAATCACGTTGCCGTTACATGTCGCATCGATAAATACTGGTGCCGTCATCCAATTGGGGGACCACATGTACTCCATATCTTCACTCAATTCAACCTGAAGATATCCCGTTGCCACGCCTTCCTCCACATCGATCAACGCATACAAACATCGCGGTGATACGGATTCATCCGGCTCATAGGTCAGATACAAGTGATAATTCGACGTTACGGCTGGATCGATGGGTTCATAGAGTTCAATAGCCCCATAGAGATACTGCCAGTCGAAGGCCATATAAAGGGCGGCGATATCCTGGTTGGTCGCATCCGGCGGCACATCACCTTCCGGATCGGCAAATACCAGCGAAGACATATCCCAGTCGTATAAATCGCCATCGAGCGTTATGCCCCAGGGGCCGGCGTAATTCAAATAAACCTCTCCGGCCGGCTGCATGTCCAGGTCTCGCTGCCATTGCTCCTGGGTCATTTGCGGACATATGCCACCGAGTGTGGCGTCATCTCCTAGCCCATATCCCATCGTCCCCGGCAGCGGGCTGTTCCAGTCATCGAACACGGGCAATAAGTCCCGCGGGTCCACCGGTTGGGGATAATTCACCGATGATCCAAACAGCGGGTTGAGATCACCCGTCCACTGTTCTTCCGTTAATTCAATTCTCTCACCATTGAGATTAGGCACTAAATCCTGCGATTGACCCCAAAATTCAAATGTCGCATTACTAATCATACTACTGTCGGAACTGAGCATTCCGGTTAGTGTCCCTGGCATCCAATAAGTGCCGCCCACGGTTACATTGTCGCCGTTTGTTCCTTCGGAAATAAGTACATTCTGTGAATTAAAGACACAATCGCCGTAATCGAAACGAATGTGACCGTTGGCAAATAACACCACGGCAAAATTGTACGTGCCATTATAACAATTGGCTCGCCAGCGAATCATCACTTGATTGGCGATAGAATCATCAATAAAAATATCTCCATCATTCAGGGTGTCTAAACTCTTACCTAGTGGCATAATGCGCGGATAGTAACGCCATTGGCTGGGATTCGTAACGTTAGTCTCCGTCATATCAATAAAACCGTTGGTGCATACATAGATCGTGGTGTACTCCACGCCATAAAACGTAAAGATAAAAGGCAAATCATACGACCAGAAGTTACCTTCGCCATGCCAGCCCTGGGCGGCGCCGGTCTTAGTGAACAGGCTTTCTTCCAACTCCGTTACCTTATAAGGCGCTGCCGTCGCGGGCGTAAACATCAAAGATTTGGCTTCGCTTAAATCATAATATCCATGATAGTGCAGATCGCATTCTCCCAAAAAGTAAGTCTCCACCATAATTTCGGTACCGATGGTGGTGAGATGTTCCACCTGCCAGGAAAATGGCAAGCCGTTATTTTTGATCAAGGTCAGTCGTCCATCCTTTAGTTTGTCAAATCCATCCCGCACCAACATCAATTCTCCCCGCGGTTCGCTGAGGGCATCCTCCAAGGCGTACGTGCTGGTCTCAAAGGCGGTAAACGTCACCGGCGTATCGTTGGCCAGGTTGTCGCGCAAAATCGCCAGCCGGTCCTGCATCATCGCCACCATTGCCTGATGGTTGGGATCGATATACAGCAGTTCATCCATCTGGGGATCCGATCCAACCGGATCATCCTCTGCGTTAATATACGCCACCACATCACTAAAATAATCAATGCCCGTTATAAAATCCTGGCGGGCCTGGGCCAGTGTAGGCCGACCGTCCTCCGGATGCCCCGGCGTCGGCAACACTCTCCCCAGGTCCGGATACGGCTCAAGTATATCCCGAGTGATATTTAAGCTTCGCGCTTCGTAGGCTTGCAGCAGCACATTGATATCCTCAGGTTCGATAAACACATCGTACGCCAGATCCGTCAAAATCGCCGCCTTTGCCGCCAATAACAAGCCTTTCAAGATGAGTACTTCCGCGTAATCGACTTCCAGATCATTAAGCAGACCTGTCTCCTCTGGCCGCAGCCACACACGAAAACGGTTCCCCGGGCTGTCGGTTATCAGATCCAACTCCGCCAGAATCGACTCAATCTCCGGTAGGGTGACATTTCGTAGTCCGTTGACAAAATCTTCCGGTCCGGGCGCTCCCGGCGGAATCTCATAAATATCGTGGTTATTTAGTACCACGCTCAGCGTTAGCAAATTCGGCCAAAACTGATCTCCTGACACCGTTACTCCGAACGACTGCATCAGATGCAATATGCTGTTATAATCAGTACCATCTTCCCTTACTCCCAGCATGGCTAAGCGACTAAAGGCATGAAAAAAATGCAGTTCCCGGCTCGCTTGGCAATCCAGACATTCTATATCCTTAATCCCCATATCAAAGCTCTCATACGCCAGCCGCACGCCAGTTAGACTGCCATCAAACAAATATCCCCGGCCCATATCCAAATAATATTGTGCATTTTCACCCCATGCCCCGCTTGTGAGAAGTAAACCAATAACAACAACGCCCAAGACTTTTTGACGCATGATATTTCTCCCTAAAGGTTAAGTTGGCTAAATTCCTCTAAACTATATGATAATTCCTCCAGATCGGTTACTCAAGGGAAAAATAATGAAACCCTCAATTTTATGTCGCAATGTAATCCTCAAAGACTCTCGGCCAAACAAAAAACAGCGTCTATGGGCCTTGTCTGTTTTGTCTGTCAGATATACAAGCAGTTGAATTTTCAGGATTTGTCCCCCTAACGGTGTAAATCTATATAAGATTTGCTGATTGACTGGTGATTGCGACATGCTCATGCGAATGTGAACATAGGACTGGGCATTCGACCTTTCAGTCTCTGGCTGGGTAAAGTGGGTTGACAAGGATATAAGGGGATGTATAATCAAGAACTTATGGCATCGGTGCCGGTCGGTCAGGCGGGGCGCACCGGGCGGATGCTGTGTGTAACCCCTTATTTATAAGGTGGTTAGGAGTTATACGCTGCGGCCGTAGTTTGAGCGGCGGCGGTTGGAAAGTGTATTATTAAGTAGAAAGTTCGGGTTCGAGGATGGACCTGATGAGGTTACAAGACAGTGTTGTTGCTTAGTCCCGTCACAAGGCGGCTGCCGGTAGTGCAGCAAGGTGACGGACGCGGTAACCCACGCCATCCAAGGCGGCCGAATCGGCGTAAGGAGTACCTTATGAGCCGATAATGTGGTCAATAGCTGACCCGTGGCCGCCGCTGGACGAGCGGCCGTATGTGCAAGTGGGTTTTCCGGCAACGGACCCGCTTTTTCTTTTTATATGTAGGATGTGAGCATGAATCCAGAACTGATTCGCATGGTGGAAAACATCGCACGCGAGAAGAACATCGATCCGGAGAGCGTGTATGGCGATCTGGAAGCGGCGATGGCGTCGGCGGCGCGGAAAAAGTTCAACGAGGCCTCTTCCGTGGAAGTGACCATTGACCGGCGGACCGGGGAAATCGAGGCGTTTTTGGATGGGGCGATGCTGGATGTGCGCAAGCTGGGACGTATCCCGGCCCAGACGGCCAAGCAGGTGATGATTCAGAAGCTGCGGGAGGATGAGCGGGGCAGCATTTATCAGGAATATCAAAGCCGCGTGGGCGAGATTATCAGCGGGACCATCGGGCGGCATGAGGGCGGCGTGGCGGTGGTGAGCCTGGGGCGGGCGGAGGCCATTTTGCCGCGGAGCGAGCAGATTCCCGGCGAGTCGCACCATCCGGGCGAACGGCTGCGGGCGATGATTCTGGAAGTCAAGGAGATGCCTCATCAGGTGAAGATTATCCTGTCGCGGACGCATCCGGATTTTATCCGGCGGCTGTTCGAGCAGGAAGTGCCCGAAGTCGCCGAGCGTGTGATTGAGATTCGCGCCTTGGCGCGGGAGGCGGGCTATCGCAGCAAGGTGGCCGTAACCAGCATCGACTCGAAAGTGGATGCGGTGGGGGCGTGCGTGGGGGTGCGCGGCAGCCGCATTAAGAATATCGTCGATGAACTCGGCGGCGAGAAAATCGACATCGTGCGTTGGAACGAGTCTTCGCAGGTGCTCATCGGCAACAGTCTGCGTCCGGCGGAAGTGCGGGAAATCGCCCTGTGCTTTGAATTGAATCGGGCGACGGTAGTGGTCGATGAAAGCCAGCTATCGCTGGCCATCGGCAAGCGCGGCCAGAACGTGCGGCTGGCGGCCCGGCTGACGAACTGGGATATAGATATCCTGACGCCGGCGGAATTCACCCAGGGCATGGAAAATCTGATTCAGACGCTGCGTCAGGTGGAGGGCGTCACCGATACGCTCATCGACAAGATGATGGCGCTGGGCATGGTGACGGTGCTGGATGTGGAGGAGGTTGGTGCGGAACCGCTGATGGAATCGCTGGGCGTGGACGCCAAGGTGGCCGGCGCGATTGTCAAACGGGCGTCGGAAGAAGCGCATCGGCAGGCGTCGGAGAAGGAGCGGGCGACGGCGGCCCAGGCGGTGCTGGCGAAAGAACTGGGAAAAACCGCCGCCCTGGCGCTGGATGATGAACAGGATAACGACGCTGAGGAGTCGGCGGAACAGGCATGATAGCCGCCATGGATAGGTATAACCGGATCGCGGCAGCGATAACGGAGGTATAAATTCGTTGACGACACGGGTTCACTTGCTGGCGAAAGAATTGGGAGTCAAGAGTGCGGCGATACTGGAAAAGTGTCGCGCCGAAAATCTTGACGTCAAGAATCACATGGC
>CAZOCV010000030.1:0-3397 GCA_964578395.1 uncultured Pirellulales bacterium | reverse complement strand
GTGGAGAAGGCGGAATCCGTTTCCACGCCGCCGCGCGGTCCCCGGCGCACCGCCTTGCGAAAAGTCAGCGTTGACGATGTGACGGAGGTTAAACCGCCGGCAACGGAAGGCCGGGGCCGCAAGGCCCGCAAGGGCGCCGAAAAAAATCTGGAAGAGGAAGGGACGCCGCATCATCTGCGTCCGCGTTCCCAGCGGCGTCGCGGTCGAACGGCGGACGTAGAGCCATTGGGGCCGCATGAATGGGGTGACCGTGATTTGCAGGAGCGGCAGGAGCGTCTGGAACAGGCCTCCGCCAGTAAACTCCACGGTCGGGAACGGCGGCTGGCCCGGCAGGAAAGCGGCGTAACCACGTATGTAACGCCGCGGCGGATTGAAAAAACCAACGTGAAGTCGCCGGTGACGGTAAAAACCCTTTCCGAAGCCATCGGGGTGCGGGCCTCGGAAATTATGGCCAAACTGATGCAGAACGGCGTGATGGCGACCATCAATCAAACGCTGGATAAGGATGTTGTGGAAACCATAGCTCTGGAATTTGGTGTTGAGATTACGGTGGAGCAGCCCCGGCTGCGCGTGCAGGAACTGGAAGAGGAATTTGCCCGGTTGGATGCGGAGGCCGCGGGCGAAGACCGGCCGCCGGTGGTGGCGTTTTTGGGCCATGTCGATCACGGCAAAACGTCGCTGCTGGACCGGATTCGCCAGGCCAGTGTGGCGGCGGGCGAATCGGGCGGTATTACCCAGCATATCGGATCGTACTTATATGATGATGGTGCGCGGCGGGTGACGTTCCTGGATACGCCGGGTCACCGCGCGTTTACGGCGATGCGGGCCCGCGGCGCGAACATGACGGATATTGTAGTGCTGGTGGTGGCGGCCGATGACGGCGTCATGCCGCAGACGGAAGAAGCCATCAGTCACGCCAAAGCGGCGGGTGTGCCTATCGTTGTGGCCCTGAATAAAATGGATTTGCCCAGTGCGGACATTAACCGGGTGTTGGGTCAGCTTTCCGATAAAGGCCTGGTGCCGTCGGAATGGGGCGGTTCTACGGAAGTAGTCCGCACCAGCGCCGCGACGGGCGCCGGCATTGATGACCTCGTGGAGCACCTGGATTATGTAGCGGAACTGAATCATTTACAGGCCCGCCGCGAAGGTCCGGCGACCGGCTGGGTGATTGAAAGTGAAATGACCACAGGCGAAGGCGCTGTCGCACGCTTGCTGGTCAAGAGCGGCACGTTGAAAGTGGGCGATGTGGTGTTCAGCGGCTGCAGTTACGGACGGGTGCGGAAAATTTCGGCATCCGGCGGGCGGTCCCTGCAGGAAGCGGGGCCGTCGATGCCGGTGGAAGCGGCCGGTCTGGACGAGGTTCCTGTGGCAGGCGACCGTTTTTACGTGGTGGGCGATCTGGCTCGCGCCAAACAAATCGCCGATGAGCAGCGCAGCCGTAAACGGGAACTGGAACTGGCGCAGCGGCGGCAGGTGACGCTGGAAAATCTATTCAGCGAAATTTCCGCCGGCGCCATCAAGGAACTCAATGTTATTATCAAGGCGGATGTGCAAGGCTCCATCGATGTATTGCGTAATACGCTGCTGGAGCAGAACACCGAAGAAGTGGCGCTGCGGGTGCTGCATGCCGCGGTGGGCGGGGTTACCGAAAGCGATGTGCTGCTGGCGGAGGCTTCGGATGCGATTATCATCGGGTTCCATGTCGTCGCCGATGAGCATGCCCGCGGCCTGGCCGAGGAAAAAGGCGTTCAGATTCGCCTCTATCGCGTGATTTATCAGATTACCGATGAATTCAAGCTGGCGCTGGAAGGTATGTTGGCTCCGAGCATGCAGGAAAAATTCCTGGGCCGGGTCGAAGTACGGCAGATTTTCCGGATTTCCCGCATCGGCGTTATCGCCGGGTGTTATGTGACCGAAGGCATCATCAACCGCACCGCCAAGGTTCGGCTGATCCGCGATCAGATTGTTATTCGCGACGAAGCCGCCCTGGAGTCGCTGCGGCGGGGTAAGGATGATGTCTCCGAAGCCCGCGCGGGTCTGGAATGCGGCATCAAACTGGCCGGTTTTGATGACATCAAGGAAGGCGACGTCATTGAAGCGTATGAAATTGTCGCCGTTAGCCGGACACTGGCGTCGGCGGCGGCGGAGCGCAAGCGATAAAGCCTCGCTTATTTTCTGTTCATTATGATCGTCGGTGTATTACAGTTGCAATTGAACGTTTTTGAAGCGGTGAACCTGAAAGACAAACGCCGGGTGTTGTTAAGCCTCAAGGATCGCATCCGCCGGCGGTTTAATGTATCCATCGCCGAGGTGGATTATAACGACAGTATCCGGACGGCGCTGCTGGGAGTGGCCCTGGTGACCAACGAAAGCCGTTTTGCCGATTCGGTATTGAGCCATATCGTCGATTTTGTCCGCCGGGAGCCGCGGGTGAGTCTGGTGGATTACACGGTGGAGACCCTGTAGCCATGGCGTCGCGTCGTCAGGAAAAAGTATGTAAGGTTATTCAGGCCGTGGTGAGCGAAGCCATCCGGGACGATCTGGCCGATCCGCGCGTGAAGGGTATGGTGAGCGTGACGCGGGTGGAGGTGACCCCGGATTTACGCCTGGCAAAGGTGTATCTCAGTGTCTTCGGCCAGGACGCCGCCGGGGAGGAGCTTTGCCTGAAGGGCATTCGGCATGCCCATGGCTTTTTGCAGACGCGGGTGGCCGAACAATTGCGGATCAGGTCCTGCCCGGTGCTGCGGTTCGAGATGGATCGGTCGTTCAAGGAGAGTTTGCGCGTATGGGAGATTCTGGACCGGGAGGCCCAAATCCGCGCCGCCGCAAAGCACGAAGATGACACGAATGGCGATCAGGACGATGAGGAACCGATGGCGGAGTAAATTATGAAAGATGGCAGCGATTTCGCCGGGCGGCTCAAACGCCTGTGCGCCCAGTTAAAACGAATCAAAGATGCGGCCGAAGATATGCCCGAGCATGATCCTGCGACGGAACTTATCATGGCGTCGCTGGCGCAGCGAACGACGGAAAGCCGGGCGCGGTATGGGCTGAGCCGGCTGCAAAGCTGTTTTGCCGATTACAATGAATTGCGTGTGGCCCGGCCGGAAGACATCGCCGAGGTTCTGGGCAAAACGTTTCCGGATGCCCGCCAGGCGGGATTGCAGATTATTACGCTGCTTCGCGCGGTATTTAACCAGCGGGATCACCTGGATTTGAGTGATTTAATCGGCATGGGCAAGCGGGAGGCGCGGCAATATCTTCAGGACCTCAAAGGGTCCAATGATTACGTGACGGCGCGGGTAATGCTGTGCAGCCTGAAGGGCCATGCCTTTCCGATCAGCGATTCGATGCTGGCGATGCTGCGGGCCGAGGGTATTTTGGCGGAAACCGCAAC
>CAZOCV010000029.1:6097-22473 GCA_964578395.1 uncultured Pirellulales bacterium | reverse complement strand
CCGACGCTTACATTAACCCGAATCCGGCCGCATGGCACATGGCCTCCCGCACGCCCGTCTTCTACCAACCTGGCGTGCTATCATTACTGCCGCGACACCCTTACCCCACAGGCAAGTGAATGTGCCGTATAAAATCTAACCGGGGATGAATTCCCCTGAATATAACTCAAATATACCCCATGAAGATGATAAGTCAAACTGTTTTTACGCAATTTTTTAAAATAGCGCATTCTCGGAAGAAAAAAACTCTGCAACTATCGCCGGGCTACAGAGTTAGCGTTGGGCGAAATTCATAAAATATTTTTTCAGCGGTATCCACTTGCCAAAAAATATTAGCGGAGGTATAGTTTTTTCATATTTCCAGGGTCAAAATAGTTCTGTTTTCGCATTGGAAACGAATTCGATAATGAAACATCCCTTCAAAATCACTCGGCGTTCATTTTTGCATCAGGCCGCAGCCGCGGGTGTCTTTAGTATCGTGCCGCGTCATGTACTGGGCGGAACGGGACATACCCCGCCCAGTGAAAAACTTCATCTGGCCATTGTCGGCTGCGGCGGCCGCGGCGAAAATCACATTACGGAGTTGGCGCGTTATACCCATATTGTAGCCTTGTGCGATGTCGATACCGAACGCGCCGGTGCCATGATCCAGCGCCATCCCAAAGCGCAGCGTTACCGCGATTATCGCGTCATGCTGGAAAAACAAAAAGACATCGACGCCGTGGTCGTCGCCACACCCAGCCACATCCACGCCGTGATTACCCTGGCGGCGATGCGGGCGGGCAAGGGCGTCTATTGTGAAAAACCACTGACGCATACGGTGGAAGAGGCCCGCGCTATCGCCGCGGCGGCGGCGAAATACCCGGTCGCCACGCAGATGGGCAATCAGGGCCACGCCGGCGTGGGCATTCGTTTCATCTGCGAATGGATCTGGGATGGCGCGCTGGGGTCGGTGCGCGAGGTGGATATCTGGACCGATCGGCCGCACTGGCCGCAGGGCGTGGACCGGCCGCTGGAGACGCCGCCGGTGCCGAATTACTTGGATTGGGATTCATGGATTGGCCCGGCGCCGATGCGGCCGTATCATCCCACCTACCATCCCTATACCTGGAAAGGCTGGTATGACTTCGGCACGGGCGCCCTGGGCGAAATCGGCTGCCATACGTTCGACCCGGCCTATATGGCCTTAAAGCTGGGCGAACCCGAAAGCATCGAAGCCTGCGCGACGCCTTCTAATTATGAAACTTATCCGCTGGCGTCCATCGTGCGTTATCAGTTCCCTGCGCGTGGCGAGATGCCTCCGGTAACGATGACCTGGTATGATGGCGGCCTGATGCCGCCGCGACCGGAGGACCTGGAACCGGAGCGTAAGCTGCCCGCCAACGGCGCTTTATTCAGAGGAGACAAAGCGTCTTTAATATGCGGTATGCATTGTGAAAGCCCGCGCATCATCCCGGAAGCCAAGATGCAGGCCTACGCCCGGCCCAAGCCAACGCTGTCCCGTTCCCCCGGCCACCATGAAGAGTGGCTTGAGGCCTGCAAAGGCGGTCCGCAGCCGGGTGCGAATTTTACGTATGCCGGTCGATTAACGGAACTGGTGTTACTGGGCTGCATTGCCCAGCGTCTGCCGCAACGCCGGTTGTTATGGGATGCGGAAAAAAGGCAATTCAGCAATGATAATCTGGCTAATGTCCTGATGAACAAGACCTACCGAACGGGCTGGGAGCTTTCGGTATGAACCGGCGCATGTTTTTACAGGCCGCTACGGCTGTGGGAGCCGGCATGGCGTTTACCGTCAACCAGCGCCCCAGTTCCGCCGCGGGAAAAAAAGAGCCTGCGCCCCTGAATGTGGCCTTATTGGGCGCCGGTCAGCAAGGCGGCGTCCTGCTGCAGGCGATGCTGAAATTGCCCGGCGTTCACGTGCAGGCGGTATGCGATATCCGGCCGTTCAATCGCCGATACCGATCCAACCTCCTGAAAAAACTTGGCCATGACCACCGCGCTTACGAGGACCATCGTGAGATGCTCAGCGCGGAAACGGACCTTGATGCGGTCATTATCGCCACGCCGGATGGCTGGCACGCCCGCCACACTATCGATTGCCAGAACGCGGGCTTGCACGTCTATTGTGAAAAGGCGATGGCCTTAACACTTGCAGACGCCCGAAACATGGTGCACACCGCGCGGGAAGCCGGCAAACTCCTGCAAATCGGCCATCAGCGGCGCAGCAATCCGATGTATCAATTTTGCCGTGAAAAAATCCTCAACGAAGCGCATCTGCTGGGTCGCGTCACCACGGTGAATGGCCAGTGGAACCGCGGTAAATTCGCCAATCTCGAACATGGCGAGGAGGATGAACCATCGCTCGACCAGGCCACCCTGGAAAAGTATGGCTATGCCTCCGCTAAACAACTGCTCAACTGGCGCTGGTATAAACAGTTCAGCAGTGGTCCTATCTGCGATGTGGGGGCGCATCAGATCGATGTCTATAACTGGATGCTGGGCCGAACGCCCGTAGCGGTGATCGCCGACGGCGGCCATGATTACTGGCCGGATCGCGCCTGGCCGGACAATATCTTCTGCGTCTTTGAATATCCCGGCGACCCGGGACCCATCCGCGCCACGTATCAAACGATCTCCACCAACTCCAGCAATGCCTACTATGAATCCTTTTTAGGCGATGAAGGGACGCTGGCGCTCTCGGAATCCCGGAATCGCGCCGCCCTCTATCGGGAGGGCTGGGTTTTTGAGGACCAGTGGCGGCCCTGGGAGAAAAAAGGATACATCAAGCGTTTGCACGGCCTGGACCAACCCAAAGACCAGCAGGCAATAGTAGATATCCGCGTCTCGCCGCGCACGCCCACCTACGAACTACTCGTGGACCGGAACCATAATATTTATCAAGCCCACCTGCAAAACTTTTTTGACGCCATCCGCGGTGAAACGACCCTCACCTGTCCCGGCGAGGAAGCTTACGCCACCCTGGCCAGTATCCTCAAGGTAAATGAGGCGATCCAACAGCAGCGCAAGCTTCACTATGAGGTAGATGAATTTAAAATTTAGCCTGGATGCAAAGGAAAAAGATGATGCGACAACGCCTTCTTACAGCCCTGTTCCTGGGTAGCCTGATGTTACTGTGGTGTTCCTGCGCCAAGGATAATTCATCCGCCGTGCCCCCGGAAAATAAAGATGAACGCCAAAACCAACATCAGCCGGCCCAAGAGCAAAAAACCGCCCCAGCGCCTCTGGCGGAATTTACTCTTTCTCTGCCTGAGCCGCGGTTCGAGGGCACACCCACCGACCGCGTCGACGTCACCCCCATGGAACAGGCGACCAACATCACTCATCCGCGGTTTTACGCTCCCTCAGGTACAGTCAACGTCGCATTGGGTAAACCCGTGACCTCCAGCGACACTGACCCCGTTATTGGCACGATGGCGATGATTACCGACGGCAATAAAGACGCCCGCGACAGCGCCCTGGTGGAACTGGGGCCTTTCCTGCAGCATATCACCATCGATCTGGGCGAACCTTGCGAACTCTACGCCGTCGTGGTGTGGCATTTTCACAGCCGGCCCCGGGCGTATTTTGATGTTATCGTCCAGACGGCTGACGATGCGGGCTTTGGCGAAAACGTCGCCACTCTCTTCAATAACGATGTGGACCATTCCACCGGTCTGGGTGAGGGTCAGGATTTGCATTATGTCGATACCTACCAGGGCAAAATTATCGACGCCAAAGGGACCCGCGCCCGTTACGTGCGGCTCTACAGCAACGGCAATAGTGAAAACGATCTGAACCACTACCTGGAAGTGGAAGTGTACGGTCTGCCCCTGCCATGAAACGCGGCCTTCTTCTTGTCGGTTTGATGGCAACGACGCTTATTGCCGCTGCGCTGCGCCTGCCGAATCTGGCCCATCGGCCGATGCACGCCGATGAAGCCGTTAATGCCCATAAATTCGGCCAGCTTCTGGAACAGGGCGACTATCGCTACGATCCCCAGGAATATCACGGACCCACGTTGTATTATGCAACTTTGCTGTCTGCCCGCCTAACGGGGGTAAGCACCTATCAAGACACCACGGCGGGAATGTTACGGCGGGTTCCCGCCATCGCCTCCCTGTTGATGGTGGCCATGCTTTTCCTGGTGATTCGAGAATTGAGCCCTGGTGTCGCCATCATCTCCGCCTTGCTGGCGGCCGTCTCCCCGGCGTTTGTTTATTATGGCCGCTACTACATCCATGAATCCTTGCTGGTGTGTTTTACTTCTGGTTTTATCCTGACCATGGTTCGCCTCTGGCGCAGCGGCTATTGGCCCTGGGCCATCCTGGCGGGAATATGCCTGGGCCTGATGCACGCCACCAAAGAGTCTTTTTTGATTATCAGCTTCGCCTTGCTGATCGCCGGCGGCATCTCTTTTTATCTCACCCCGGAACAAAATGCCAAGCCGGGACGTAAAAATCTGTTCAAAAACATTTGCATCATTCTGCTTGTGGCTACATTAGTATCAATCACCTTCTATTCCTCATTTTTCACGCATCTTGAAGGCGTCAAGGATGCTTTCGCCGCCTATGGTAATTACCTTCACGACCTGCCCCAACGAACCGACCATGTTCATCCCTGGTATTATTATCTTTACCTATTGACCTGGAACTCATCTGACACCGGAATAATCTGGACGGAAGGTTTTATCCTGATATCCGCTGTTGTTGGCTTTATCGCCCTGGTCAAAAAACGCGCCCCTTTCGCGCATATCGTCTTCCTACGCTTCATAGCCATCTACACCTTGATAGTGCTCATTATCTATGCCGCGATTCCTTATAAGACGCCCTGGTGTCTGCTGGGATTTCATTGGGGATTAATCATCATGGCCGGGACGGGATGGATCGCCTTGTGGCGATGGTTACCATCTAAAATTGTTCGTCTGGCAATCCTTTTAACTTTAATATTGGGAACCGGCCATCTCGCCTGGCAGGCGTATGCGGCGAATTTTAGGTATGACTGCGATCCTGATAATCCGTATGCCTATGCGCCCACCAGCGGAGATGTGGACATCCTCATGCAGCGACTCGGTGATGCCGTGAAGACCTCACCAGAAGGGTATCGTTTGAGGATGAACATCATCAGCGCGGATAACTACTGGCCGCTGCCCTGGTACCTGCGCTCCTTTGAGCGGGTAGGTTGGTATAACACGATGGATGAAATGAATGCCCCCGCTGATATTATTATCACCACGGCCGCACAAGATACCGCTATCATTGATACGTTATACCGCTTACAGCCCGCCGGCCGAAAATCGCTTTACGCGCCGTTATTTAATCAAAGACTATATCTGCGGCCGGGCGTGGAGCTGCACGGCTATATCACGCAGGAACTACAAGACCGTAACCACCATCGTGATTAGGACCCGGCCATGACCAGCACCAACCAACCCTTAAACGTGTCCTCCCCTGCGTCGTCTCACCGCCACCGCTTCTGCCACGACGCCATGGCCACCACCTTTGAAATCTACATGGACTATCCCGACGGGGCCCGCGCCCGCCAGGCCGCCGGGGCCGCCTTCGCGGAACTGGATAGCATCGAAGCAGAACTCAGCCGCTTTATTCCCGGCAGCGATATCTCCCGCCTCAACGCCGCCGCCGGCGGCAATGATGTTCGCATCAGCACCATCACTTACTCCTGCCTGGAACAAGCGATAAACCTAAGCGAAATTACCAACCATACCTTCGATATCAATATAGGTCGATTATTGGAAATCCAACCTGATAATACGGGCACTGATTCATGGCGACCGTTCAATGAATGTATGACGCTTTCACAGGATGGCTTTAGCGTCCATCTGCGGCATCCCGTCGCCCTCGACCTCGGCGGCATCGGCAAAGGCTTCGCCCTGGACGGAATGGCCGACATCCTGCACCAATGGCATATCGAAAAAGCCCTCCTCCACAGCGGTTCCAGCACGGTCCGCATTCTCAATAATGATCCCAACTATAACTGGCCCGTTACCCTCTCCCACCCTTTGAAACCATCCGAAACCATCACTACCCTCCATCTCACCTCCGGCGCTCTGGCCTGCAGCGGTAACCACCTTCGTCCCCACATTATCAACCCCGCCCAAGCTGCGCCCGCCGCCGCCCCAAAAGTCGTTTGGCTAACCGCCCCCACCGCCGCCGCTGCCGACGCCCTCGCTACCGCCCTGGTCGTTATGACGATCTGTGATATAAATGCTTTTTTCGTGAAACATCCCGACAATGGTGTCATTACCCTGACCATAAATCAGGATGGATACGTTAAAATGAACTCCAATGGCATATAATGTCTTGTATATAAAAGAGTTGTAAATATTTAAAGGTTCTAAATCGAATTTGCATAATAAAAAAGAACCTGGCCGCACACCAACCCCAGAGACACCGGAGAGGGCGGGATTCGAACCCGCGGTACGGTAACCCGCACACTGGTTTTCGAAACCAGCTCCATCAGCCGCTCGGACACCTCTCCAAAAATGTGCGGGCGTCCCGAGGACACCCGCACCATATTATTCAATTTTTGGGTCAAAGACCCTTTGGGCGATTTTTCTCACTGAACACGGCAGCAGGCATTTTTATTGCCTGCACCTCAGCGAAACATACGCCGTTTTAATCCATGCCCAATGCCTGAGCAATCATCGGGGCGAATTTGACGATCAGGCCGGCAAAGACGACGGAGACCATACTCATCAGCTTGATAAGAATGTTCAGGCTCGGTCCGGAAGTATCTTTGAACGGATCGCCCACGGTGTCGCCGACTACGGCCGCTTTGTGGGCGTCGGAGCCTTTGCCGCCGTACTGTCCCGTTTCGATATACTTCTTGGCGTTATCCCACGCGCCGCCGGCGTTGGCCATGAAAACCGCCATCGCAAAACCGCACGCCAGACCTCCGGCCAGCAGGCCCAGCACACCCGCGACATCCAAAAGTAATCCTACCGTAATCGGCACAATAAGAGCCAGCAGCGACGGCAGAATCATTTCTCTCTGCGCCCCGGCGGTGGAGATAGCCACACACTTGGCGTATTCGGGCTTGCCTTTGCCTTCCAGAATGCCCGGAATCTCGCGGAACTGCCGCCGCACTTCCTGCACCATCGCCATCGCCGCCCGCCCAACGGCCTTCATGGTTAAAGCGCTAAAGAGGAACACCAGCAGCACACCCGCAAAAAGGCCGCACAGCACATTGGGATTCATCAAGTTGACTTCGTAGAAATCCATATATTGCCGCAACGATGCTTTTTGCGCCCGCACGGCAGTGAAGTGGTTGGTTACGCCTCCGGCCGTCACGCTCAACTGGGCAACATTGGTTTCATTATCAACGGAAGTTTCTTTGACCTCGACCGTCTTTCCTTTGAACGATTGCAGCTCATCCACCGGACCGGTCATTAACATGTATTCACCAAAACTGTGTTCACTGGTTCCGGGCGTGAACTTGCCGCCGATTTTCCCAGCGCCGCAATAAACATACTGGTTGACACCGGCATCCGCTTCGCTGGCAACCTGAGAACCAACAACAGATACCAGCATGTCCTTACCTTCGCGGACCTGGCCGATACGGATTTCTTCCACATAAGCCGCCAGCAGAGCCAGCGCCGTCAGCGCCGCCGAACCAATAGCGAAGCCTTTGCCCATGGCCGCGGTGGTGTTGCCCAGTGAATCCAGGGCGTCGGTTTTTTTCCGCACCGAGGGATCCTGATGGGTCATTTCGGCGTTGCCGCCGGCATTATCAGCGATAGGACCATAGGCGTCCGTCGCCAGCGTAATACCCAGCGTCGCCAGCATCGCTACCGCCGCGATGCCCACGCCGTACAAACCTAATAGCGTGCTATTGGAGCCGCCGGCGCAAATGAAGGCGACCATAATCGCCACAATCACCGTCACCAGCGACATCCACGTGCTCTTCATGCCTTCGGCAAGACCGGCGATTATGACCGTCGCCGGACCGGTCTGAGCGTTTTCGGCGACGTGTTGGGTGGGTTTGTAGTCATAACTGGTATAGATTTCCGTGGCCTTGCCGATAATCAAGCCGGCAATCATACCGGCGCAAATCGCCCCAAACATACCCAACGCGCTTACATCGGTAATGCCGCCCAACAGATATTTACACACGAAGAAAGAGGCGACGAGAATGGCAATGCTTGAGAACCACACCCCCCGCATCAAAGCGCCCATAAGCTCTTTCATGCCGGCGCCTTCCTTGGTGCGCACCACATAGATGCCCAGAATGCTGCACAAAATGCCTATGCCGGCCAGCACCATCGGAGTGGCCAGGAGTTTTAATTGAACACCAATATCATTGCCATAACCGAGCGACACGGCCGCGGAAACACCCAGTGCCGCCGTCGCCAGAATCGAGCCGCAATAGCTTTCATACAGGTCGGCGCCCATACCGGCCACATCGCCGACGTTATCACCGACGTTATCGGCGATAGTCGCCGGATTGCGCGGGTCGTCTTCGGGAATGCCCGCTTCGACTTTTCCGACCAGGTCAGCGCCGACATCGGCGGCTTTGGTATAGATACCGCCGCCCACACGAGCGAATAACGCCTGCGAACTGGCGCCCATGCCAAACGTTAACATAACCACTGTGATTTCCACCAGCCCCATATGGAAACCTTCAATCAATGCCGGAGCCACTTTGTACAGAATCAGAAACCAGCCGCAAATATCCAGCAGGCCGAATCCCACCACCACCAGCCCCATCACCGCACCGGCGCGAAACGCCACCGTCAGGCCGCGGTTGAGGCTTTCCTTGGCGCCCTGAGCCGTGCGGTTGCTGGCCAGTGTGGCCGTTTTCATGCCGAACCAGCCGCACAAGCCGCTGAAGAAACCGCCCGTCAGAAACGCGACGAACACAATTTTATGCTGTACGTGCCAGACCCATCCCATCACAAACAATACCGCCGAAACCACCACGAAAAACACCGCCACCACTTTGTATTGACGCTTCAGATAAGCCAGCGCGCCATCGGTAACGTACCGGGCGATTTCCTGCATATTCGCATCGCCGGGATTGGCACTTTTCACTTCGCCGTAAAATTTACGGGCAAAAACCAGCGCCACGACCGCCATGATGGGTGCAACCCACCAAATATATGGAATGCCATCAGAGCCTGCTGATGTTGTATGCACAATGGCTGCGGTTTCATCTGAACCGGCCGCTGGCGCTGTTTGGGCTAAAAGCGGACTGGCCAGAGTTAATAACATCGCTCCCGCGAGTAAAAACCACAAGAATCTCGTTTGGTAATGATTTTGACACGTCATCGCGTCAGTCTCCTTTCGCATGGTCTTTCACCATTCTATAAAAAAATATATAGGGAATGAGCCAATACGGCTTACATTCTGGTAAAACACTCCGGGCGTAAATGTGTATGCCTGACCATCATCCCTGACATTTCCTGATTGTAAAGCGAAATCTGCCTTCCGTGGCCAAGAAACGCCGGCTGCGATTGTCGGCGAACAAAGGGAACGGTATTATTTATCGGTTAAAAATGCGTTTTCCGACTGCGACGACGTTTCTTCTCCGAAGGCTTTTCGTAGTAGCTCTGGCGTTTGATATCCTTGATGAGACCTTCCTTTTCGCACATTTTTTTGAAACGCTTCATCATCTGCTGAATGGATTCCGAACCACGGGTCTTCACCTTGATCATACGCCTGTCGCCTGTCCTTTCCTTTATTCCTGGGACTCAACGTTCAACTATCTGGTCAGACTATAAAGATTCACTAGTTTATCTAAAAATCACGGCACTGCAAGTAAAAGCTACAAAAAAATTAACAGATTGCTATAAATAGTTATAACTTATTGATAACAATGGAGATACAAAGCTTGTGGATGGGGAGGCAATATCCTTGATATTCACTTGCAGACACTCTTTATCCCCGTAATTAACACAAATTACCCACATTTTTCATCCCATACGGCTGACAGATGAAGGACCTGTTGATAAACCTGACTCAGCGGCGCTGGGGTAATCCCGCCGTCCGGCGGAAACGATTCAGCAACCGTCACATACGCCAGTGGAATTAAAAAAACTTCAGGAATGATAGGCCGTGTCCTATGTGTCCCATGTGTCCTATGTAATTCCTATTAATGTTTTTCAGAAAGGAATTTTTATTCTGCGCGGGGAATTAATAGGAAACTCATGGGACACATAGGACACATGGGACACCGAACTATAATAATCAGGTAAAAACTGCCTATTTTAACATTTGTCGGTGATTTTCAGGGCTGCGGGGTATGATTTCGGGGAAAAGTGTTTGTAATATCCTACGGAGTCCGACGTGACGTCCCCACCGTCAAACAGCGTGGCAATTTGCCGTAGATCCCCTACTGGAAGGGGCTTTAACCCTCAACGGGTCGGCCGCGCAGGCTGTTACGTTTTCCCGCAACGGCACGAATAGAACCCGTCGGGTCTAATCTTACCGTGCGTTCAGGTGTATACCGAGCGCGTCGCGTGGCTCTCCAGCCCAGACGGGTCAGTAATTCATAGGGAATTGTATCTATAAGCCCGGCAAGATGTTCCACACTGTTGGGGCTGGTTCGACAATTATCAATAACGACAACTTCATCGCCGGGCATAGGCTGGATGCCGGCCTTCATGTGTTCGGTTAAATCAACTACGGTCATATCCATACTTACCCGACCAATCACGGGAGCCGGATGGTCGGCGATGAGCATTTGAGCGGTATTGCTGAACCGACGGCTGTAGCCATCAGCATAACCTATTGGCACAACGCCAATTAGCATCTCTCGCTCGGTGCGAAATGTGCCGCCGTAGCCGATGGTGCTGCCCGCCGCCAATTTTTTGACCAATGTCAGGCAGCTTGTTAACCGCAATACCGGCCGAAGGTCAAGTCCCCGATGCATATTGGGATTTGCCAGGCAACCCATAACCGCAATCCCCGGCCGAACCATGTTAAAGTGACTGTCCGCCAGGGAAACCGTTGCCGAACTGTTGGCGGCATGCACCAGCGGCGGTGTCAGACCCAGTCCCTCCAATCGCTGCCGAAAGGCATTAAAACGCTCTAGTTGTTCACGCGCGAAGGTTTGATCGCTTTCATCGGCGGTGGCGAAGTGGGTATATATCCCCTCAATTTCTATCTTTTGTGTGTCCCGCACCTGTTCCAGCAGCTTGAGGAGGCCTTCCTCATCCAGCCCCATGCGCCCCATGCCGGTATCCAGCTTGGCATGAACTACGGCCGGCTGCCGAATATACCGTGACGCAGTGGCCAAAGCCTCCACATCCTCGGCTTGCGTGATGCTTACGCGCACATCGTTGGCGACGAGCCAATGGGCCAACTGGCGTTTTTGCGGCCCTTCGTACATGCTAAGCTCCGAACCAAGCAGCAAAATCGGCCGTCGCCAGCCTAATTCGCGCAATTGCTGGGCCTCGCGGATAGCCGCCACCGCCAGCATATCCACCTGGGCTTCCTGCAACGCCCGCAGAACGACATCTATGCCATGGCCATAGGCGTTAGCCTTGACTGTAACGCACAGGCGACAAGCGGGGCCGATAACTTCGCGCAGTTGGCTGAGATTATGTTTGATTGCGGCAAGGTCGATTTCAGCTATCAGGTATTGCGGCTGTGCCATAGAATCATCTCGATAAACAATATCTCCGCGGCGTTAGGAGTCGGGCAGGAAGGGAGGACTACGGGTCCCCAAACAATCGGCAGGCATCCCTGGCCTGATAGCGACTCCGTTCGACCGATTGATGCTGGACAAATATTACTTTTTCTTTGCCGATACTGTCAAGTCTTTATCCCCAATTTTTTTTTTGCGATTATTGAGCTTCAGGATTGACTATCCGCCACCACCGCCTGGCCGAAGGAGATGGCGCCGTCGTTAATGGGGAGCCGGCGATTGAAATAAACATCGTAGCCGCCCTGCCGCAGTTTTTGATGCAGGCCGGAGAGAAGGATATCATTGTGAAATACCCCCCCGCCCAGAACCACCGTTTTTATTCCGGTTCGTTCGGCGGTCCTATCGGCAGCGCGATAAAGTGCGTCGATTATCGTCAGATGAAACCGCGCTGCGATTTCTTCGCGGGCAACGCCGGAGTTAATGTCATCGATAATTTGCCGAATCATCGGACCGGCTTTGAGGATGCAAATGGGCGAGGCGGTATCCAAGTCCATAAGGTAGGATGATTTCGATGGTGTGGTTCCGGCCATATACTCAAGCTCTATGGCCGCCTGGGCATCATAGGTGTTGTATAAACAAATGCCCAGCATCGCGCTGACGGCATCGAAAAGCCTGCCCAGGCCGGACGTCATCGGACAATTGATGCGTTTTGTCGCTATGGCAAAAACCGCTTCCAAATCAGCGGAGGGTACTTCTTTTATCAAGGCGTGAGCTTGCGCCAGGCCAACATCCGGCCCCAAAACATGCAGCAAATAGCTCACCGACATGCGCCACGGCTGGCGGCTGGCGGCATCGCCGCCGGGCATAATAATCGGCTCCAAATGCGCCCGCCGCTCAAAACGGTCGCGCCAGGCTGTAAGAATTTCGCAGCCCCATATCTGCCCATCCGCGCCATAACCGGCCCCATCGGCAATTATGGCGGTAACCGGCCCCTTCAGGTTGTATTCACCCATCACGGCGGCGGCATGGGCATGGTGATGCTGCACCGGAACCAGCCGAATACCCGTATAACTTTTGGCATGCAGCGTGGATAACATGGACGGATGCAAATCACAAGCAACGATGCCCGGTCGAACGCCGATGAGAGCCTCCAGTTTATCCATCGTTCGCAAAAAAGCTTCATGGGTCGCCGATGTTTTCAAATCGCCAATATGCTGGCTGACGAAAGCATGTTCACCTTTGATGAACGTTATGGTGTTTCTCAGTTCCGCGCCGACGGCGAGAATGTCTTTGTCACAAAAACGTCTAAGCGGCAGCGGTTGTGGGGCGTACCCTCGCGCCCGTCGGAACACCATCGGTTTTCCGTCATACACACGCACGACGGAATCATCGCAACTGGTGTAAATCGCCCGGTCATGCAGCAACAAGACATCCGCAATAGCGCCGAGTCGCTCGCAGCCGCCAGGGTTGGTGGTTTCGATAGGCTCATCGCTGTTATTGCCGCTGGTCATCACCAGCGCCGGGTAATCGCCCTGCAGCAATAAATGATGCAGCGGCGTATAAGGCAGCATCACGCCCTGCCAGCGGGAGCGTGGAGCAACATGTTCGCTGGCGGGAGCATCAGACAACTTTGAGCATAACACAATAGGCCGCTCGACGCCTTCCAAGAGTGTCTGTTCTTCCGAATTTATTTGAGCAATGCGCCGGGCCGCCTCCGTGTCGCGCACCATCAGAGCGAACGCTTTGGCCTTGCGGTACTTTCGCTGTCGCAGTCGTTCAACGGCATCGTCATCATCCGCCCGTACGGCCAGATGGAACCCGCCCAAGCCTTTGACCGCCACAATCTCGCCTCGCTCCAGCCGCCCGATGGCCTCCCGCACGGCCGCATCCGCCGCGGCCAGCCGCTTTCCCCCCGCATCCTCCAGCCAAACCTTTGGCCCGCACACGCCGCAGGCGTTGGGCTGGGCATGAAACCGCCGGTTGGCCGGGTCTTCATATTCCCGCCGGCAATCCGGGCACATCTCGAACGCGCCCATCGTTGTATTAGGTCGGTCGTAAGGAATGTCGAAGGTAATGGTATATCGCGGCCCGCAGTTGGTGCAGTTGATAAACGGGTAACGATAGCGCCGGTCGGCGGGGTCGTGCAACTCCCGCAGGCAGTCCGGACAGGTGGCCGCATCGGGCGTCACCAGCGCCTTGCGCTCGGCCGCCGCTAGCGAGGACTGGATATGAAAATCTGTTTCCCCGGCCGCAACATCCAGGGATTTTACCAGGGTTATCACCGGCCGGGCCAAACGCGGCGCTTCCCGCACCAGAAATTCGATAAAACGGTCCAACCGTTCGGCCTTCCCCTGCACCTCGATCACCGCCCCATCGGTGGTATTGGCGACGTGGCCTGTCAGCCCCAGCCTCCCGGCGAGATGATGCACAAACGGCCGGAACCCCACCCCCTGTACCTGCCCCCCAACCATGATTCGCCGTCGCTGCATCATTAAAACCTGCTATTTTAATCACTTATTCAACCCCGCGATTGTAGCCGCCCGCCCCCGCCGCCAACAACCCCTAAATAATTCCGGCCTTGACGCCCTCAGGACAATGTGCTAAAGTACTTATATGATAAACCCGCCTGCCATCCAAGCCGTGACCGTCGGCGTGCAGGTCGGAGCTTTCCTATTAAGATTAAGGAGTATCAAAGATGTGCGACTGCTGCAGCGAACATAATCATACGTGTCTGAAGTGTGGCCAACCCGTCAAGAACAATATCTGCACCGGCTGCAAAAAGAAGGAATCCGAATGCACCTGCCCGCCCAAGAAACAAAGCTGCTGCTCCGGCGGCGGCGGTTGCTGCCACTAAGATAATCATACGTCCACTAAGCTTGCACGGGGTGGGCGTTTGTAGCGAATGAATAACTTACATGCACGCCATGTGTTGTGGCGCGAACAAACGGTTTAGCTGAAATAATTGAACGGCGAAAGGACGCCGTCAGGAGGGTAAGCTATGTTAGGCGAGCACAAGTGGGTCGGTCGGAGCTTGGTGCTGGTTGCGGCCATCATTGCCTGTTTGAATACGGGGGCACGCGGGGGTATCCAGGAACAAATGAATCAACTGGATATCGACACCGCCGGCCTGCAAGATGTCTTAAATATTTTTGGTGATGACGTAAGCTATCGATTAGGAGAAGAATACTTCGAACCTGATGAGGTTCCCCGCCCATCTTATTGCATTGACTATAACAATGGTTTCATGGTTTACATGAAAGAAAATTGGGTAATAGAATGTCGTTTTGAATTAATTTCTTTGGGCTATCGTTGGAGAGAATCCATCGAAGTTGGCACATCACTGGATTATGTGCTTAATATTGTTGGATTACCAAAACGAACAGTTGTTGGACAACCGAATGGCTGGGAGGATGGCGTTTTATATAAGGACATCGAGGGAACAGTGGGTCGTTGTTACTATCGTCGCTCCGATCAGAATGTACGATTTTTCTTCTCGAATTATAAAGTCAGTGCGCTTTATGTGACGCGCAGCGATTATTCCACGTTTTATCCACCTGAAGAAGTTACGACGGTTCAGCCTTATGATGATGTGCGGTCAAAAGACCTCCGCCAAGTTGACCTATCAACTCAACCGGGCTTGCTCGAAACGCTCACCTTCAATATAGACACCTATTGGCCAACCGCCACTATGATGCCGCCGGGGGAAGACCCCTGGATTATGATGGAAGCAGCTCGTAATCCCGGCCTGGGCGTGCGCGGACTGCATCAGCGGGACATCACCGGCGCAGGCATCAACGTCGGCATTATCGACCAGCCCATTCGTCTGGACCACCCTGAATATGAAGGTAAAATCGCCGCTTACTACGACACCGGCTGCGGCGGTGAGACCTCCAGCATGCACGGACCGGCGGTGACGAGTTTGCTGGTGGGCGAATATTGCGGCACAGCGCCGGGCGCTAGAGTGTATTACGCCGCCGCCCCGTCCTGGCTGGCCGACGCCGCCTATTACGCCGACGGCCTGAACTGGATTATCGCCCAGAATGAAACACTGCCGCCGGGGGAAAAGATTCGCGTGGTGTCGGTATCGGCCGCACCCTCCGGACCGGGTTCGCCCTTTGACTATAATAACGAACAATGGGATACAGCCTGTGACGCCGCGACGGCCGCGGGTATTCTCGTGCTCGACTGTACCTCGCATCGCGGCGTTATCGGCAGTTGCTGGGCCGATCCTAATGCACCTGAAGATGTAACCCGCTGCACTCCCGGCTTCCCGGGATACGAACCGTGGTTTTATGAAACGGATATTCTTGTGCCATCCTCATTGCGAACTACGGCGGAATGTTACGCCGACGGCCCCATCAGTTACATCTACTGGGGAGACGGCGGCTTGAGCTGGTCCATACCCTATTGCGCCGGCGTTCTGGCGCTGGGCTGGCAGATGGAGCCGAGTCTATCGGGCGAATGTATGCTGGCCAAACTCTTTGGTGCCGGGTACATATCTCCCGCGGGTGCGAGATTTATCGACCCGCCCGCCTTTATCGCCGGCCTGGAAGGACTGGCGGACATTAACGGCGATAATCGCGTGAATTTATGCGATCTCGCGCGCATCACGCAACACTGGTATGAAGCCGCCGGCCCGGAACAAGGCGATCTGAATGGTGACGGCCAGGTGGATATGGCCGATTTGCTTCTGTTATCGCAAAAGTGGCTGTGGCAGCCTGAATAAACCGCAAGAAACCATTGACCATTGCCAGCGGCGGGAGTATGCT
>CAZOCV010000029.1:0-5997 GCA_964578395.1 uncultured Pirellulales bacterium | reverse complement strand
TTTGAGACGTTTATCGCCCGGATTCACGCCGTTATTGAGCAGGCCGGCCGCGGGGCACTGTATGTTTTTGATTGCCTGTCCGAACTGGCCGCCGACTGGTATTCCGACCGGATGCTGGGCAACTTCTTCAGCCTGACGTGTCCCTATTTATACGACCTGGAAACAGTGACGTATTTCGCCCTGTTTCGTAATTACCACTCGCCGCACGCCCTTGAGCCGATTACGAAAACCACACAACTGTTCCTGGAGCTGTATCGCTACGAAGGGGTTTTGTATATCCAGCCGCTCAAAGTCCACCTGCGCTATTCGCCCACAATGAACATGCTGCACGCCTGGGAAGGCGATACGTTCAAACCCATTACCTCCAGCGCCCTGATCTCTTCGATTCTGAACAGTGTGAACTGGACGGGCCTGCAATCCGAAAACCGGCCGGGGTTCTGGGACCGCGCCTTTCTCGAAGCGGAGGAAGTTCAGCGGCAGATTCAGGCCGGCCAATGCCCGCCGGAAAAGGAACAGGAGATGTTTCACCGGGTCAGCCGGATGGCCATTTCCCGCGATGAGGAGATGTCGGCCCTGGTGTCCCGATATTTCAGCCTTAACGATGTGCTGGACATTCACAAACGCATGATTGGCTCCGGGCTGATCGGGGGCAAAACCGTCGGCATGCTGGCGGCCCGCCGGATTTTACAGCAGCATTCCCAGCGGTATCATCATCTGCTGGAGGCGCATGATTCCTTTTATGTCGGCTCGGATGTTTTTTACACCTACCTGGTCCAGAACGGCGTCTGGTGGGTGCGGCAAAAGCAGCGCCGGCCGGAAACCTTCCTGGAAGGGGCAGAACAGGCCCGCCAGCGGATTCTTACCGGGCAGTTCCCGCCGGGCACGGTAAAACAATTTGAACTCATGCTGGATTATTACGGCCAGTCGCCCATTATTGTGCGCTCCAGTTCTCTACTGGAGGATAACTTTGGCAATAATTTCGCCGGCAAATATGAAAGCGTTTTCTGCCCCAACCAGGGACCGAGGGAGCGGCGGCTGGAGGATTTGCTTTCGGCGGTTCGCACGATTTACGCCAGCACTATGAGCGAAAAGGCCCTGCGCTATCGCGAAGCCCGCGGCCTGCTTGAACAGGATGAACAAATGGCCCTTCTGGTGATGCGGGTGTCGGGAGCGGTGCACGGCCGTTATTTTTATCCGCAGGCAGCCGGCGTCGGATTCAGCTTTAATCCCTATGTGTGGAATGAGGCTATCGATCCCCAGGCCGGAGTGGTGCGGCTGGTTTTTGGCCTGGGAACCCGCGCGGTGGATCGCTCCGACGATGACTATACCCGTATCGTCGCCTTAAACGTTCCGGAAAAACGCCCGGAAACCAATTTTCAGGCCGTCCGCCAATACGCCCAGCATCGGGTGGACTATCTGGACCTGGATGCCAATCGTCTCATGTCCGGCGATTTTGCGGATGTGCTTGCCCAGGGCCGAGACCTTCCCGTTGATATGTTTGCTACAGATGCCGCCGTTTATGATGAAGCGAGCGACCGGAACAGACCCGCGCCCCCCGTACTGACCTTTGAAAAACTATTGCGAGAGACTTCTTTTGTGCAGGATATGCGCGATATTTTGCATACGCTGCAGCAGGCCTATAACCATCCCGTGGATATTGAATTTACCCTGAACTTCATCGAAGAAAAACAGTTTTGCCTGCACCTGGTCCAGTGCCGGCCTCTGCCCGTTAAAGGTATGGAAACAACGCTGCCTTCCGCCATCGACATTCCCGGGAAAAACCTCATTATTGCCGCCAGCGGCGCGGTCATCGGCCACAGCCGACAAATTCCGATAGATTGTTTCATATATATTGTGCCGGAAAGGTATGGCGAACTGCCGCTGCGCGACCGTTATAGCGTGGCGCGGCTGATCGGGCGAATTAATCGAGCCTGCGATCTGACGCAAACTCCTCATATCATGCTGCTGGGACCGGGCCGATGGGGAACCAGCGAACCTTCTCTGGGCATTCCGGTAACGTTTGCGGAAATTAATCGCGTTTCGGTGCTATGCGAAATCGTGGCCATGCGGGAAAATCTAGTTCCCGACGTTTCGCTGGGGACGCATTTTCTCAATGAACTGGTGGAAATGGATATTCAATATCTGGCCCTGTTCCCGCAGCAGGGCGATAATTATCTCAACAGCAAATTTTTTCTGAACGCGCCCAACCGTCTGCCGGATATCCTGCCTGATGCCGGCCGCTGGACCGATGTCGTCAAAGTCATCGACAGCCGGCAAATCACCGCGGCCAAAGGCGCTACGCTCAGCGCTGACGCCCTGAAGCAGAAGGTGATTTGTTATTTGAACCAACCGGGCGAATAAATCGCGTTTTAAACCAGACCTTGATCCAGCATAGCATCGGCCACTTTAACAAAACCGGCGATGTTAGCGCCAAAGACATAATTGCCGGGCTTGCCATATTCATGGGAGGTTTGATAAGCATTGTCATGAATGGATTTCATGATCTGGTGCAATCGTTCGTCCGCTTCTTCACGATTCCAGTATTCAAACTGAAAATTCTGGGCCATTTCCAGGCCGCTGGTGGCCACACCGCCGGCGTTGGCCGCCTTGCCCGGTCCGTATAACACGCCATTTTCCAAAAAGACATCAACGCCTTCAGGTTCCGTGGGCATGTTGGCGCCTTCGGAAACCAGGCGGCAGCCGTTCTTTACCAGCGTTTTGGCGTCTTCACCGCTGATTTCATTTTGCGTGGCGCTGGGAAATGCGCAATCGCATTTGATGTTCCAGGGACGAACATTTTCCCGATATTCGACATGGGGGAACTTGTCCGCGTATTCGCGGATGCGGCCGCGCTTAATATTTTTAAGCTCCATCACAAAATGCAGTTTCTCCTGGTTAATTCCCGCCGGATCGTAAACAGTGCCGTTGGAATCGGAAAGCGTAACCGTTTTAGCGCCAAGGTGAATGAGTTTTTCCACCGTGTACTGGGCGACATTACCCGAACCCGAAACCGTACAAATTTTGCCTTCCAGGCTCTCGCCGTGCGCCTTGAGCATTTCCTGGGCAAAATAAACCGTGCCGTATCCGGTAGCTTCCGGCCGAATCAGCGAACCGCCCCAATTAACTTTTTTGCCCGTCAGCACACCGGTAAACTCATTACGAATACGTTTATACTGGCCAAACAGATAGCCTATCTCTCGCGCCCCTACCCCAATATCTCCGGCGGGAACATCCGTAACCGGACCAATATGGCGGAATAACTCCGTCATAAACGACTGGCAGAAACGCATGACTTCATTGTCCGACTTGCCTTTGGGATCGAAATCCGAACCGCCTTTGGCTCCTCCCATATGCAGCGTCGTCAGTGAATTTTTAAAAAGCTGCTCAAACGCCAGAAACTTCAGCAATCCCAGATTAACCGTCGGATGAAACCGCAAACCGCCTTTATAGGGACCGATGGCGCTGTTGAACTCAATTCGAAAACCGCGGTGCACCTGCATATTACCGGCATCATCAAACCAGGGAACGCGGAACATGATGACCCGCTCCGGCTCGGTTATTCTTTCCAGGATGCGGTTGGCCCGATATTTCGGATGCCGCTCCATGACCGGCTCAAGCGATTCCAGAACCTCCCTGACCGCTTGATGAAATTCCACCTCCCCCGGATTACGCTTCAAAATCAGTTGATACACATCGTGAATATAACTCATGCCGATATCAGCCTCCAACTTCAGCTACCATAAAAGGTTACAATATACTCCATCATAAAACAGTCCTTTTGCTGTTATCACCTTGGCAGCAAAAGGCATATACTTGCCGCAATAATTCTCAAAAATATCCAAAACTTTATATTTACTGCCGATTATCCAAAAATACAATAAAAAATGCGGAAAAACAATGCCGAATAATTACGTTTAAAGCCGTATTTAATTGACAATATTACTGTTTAATATAATAAATACCGGCAAGATTGCCGTATTATATATTATACTTAAGCCGTAAAATGACGTAAACTGCCTAGGTATCTATTGCCGTATTGCCGTAATCAAGTGAAAATTTCCTTATAATACGGTATAATTAGTTTTTGGATAAATTTCAGGAATAAATATGATTAATCTAGATACACAAAGAAAAATTCTCGCCATTTTGAAGGTATTACATCAAAACGGCCGGCCTATGGGTTCATTATCATTAAGCCGTCAACTGGATAATGGCGGCATTGATTTATGTGAACGCATGGTGCGTTATTATCTGGAAATGACGGATCAGGCGGGATTTACCCGCAATCTGGGCCGACGCGGGCGAATCATCACCGATAGAGGCATGAAAGAGCTTGATGTCGGCGTGGTTATCGACAAGGTCGGTTATATCGCCTCGCGCATTGATGAAATGGCCTATAATATGACCTTCGACCTCGACAAAATGGGGGGAACCGTGATTTTGAACACGACACTCATTCCCCGTGACGCTCGCGCCTGCGTACTTGAGGAAATGCGCCTGGTTATGGAAGCCGGACTGGGCATGGGACGTTATATACGCCTGGATGAACCCGGCGCGATTATTGATAATATTCAGGTTCCCGACGACCACATTGCCATATCCACGGTTTGCAGCGTGATTCTCAATGGCGTGCTGTTGCGGCACGGCATCATTATGACCAGCCGCTTCGGAGGATTACTGGAATTGCATGATGGCCGGCCGGTGCGTTTCAGCCAAATCATTCATTATGACGGTTCCACGCTCGACCCCCTGGTCACCTTTATCAAGGGACGAATGACCAGTGTTCGCCAGGCCACACGAACCGGAGTGGGAGCCATCGGCGCCAGTTTTCGGGAAATTCCCACCGTTGCCCTAACTGCGGCGCGGGAGGTTATCAATCGTCTGGAGGCCATAGGGCTGGGCGGCGTGCTGATGATTGGCAAACCCAACCAGCCGCTGCTGGATATACCGGTTGGGTATGGCCGGGTCGGTATTATTGTCGCCGGCGGGCTGAATCCCGTCGCCACCGCCGAAGAACTTGATTTTAATTCTCGTTATCAGGCGCTGCACTCACTCTGCGATTTTAATCAACTTAAACTGATAGATCGCCTGTGACACCGGAATCCTGGAAATCATATAATTACTTTCTGTTGCGGAAAGCCTTGGCGTGATTCTGTCATACCCGCGAAAGCGGGTATCCAGACGGAAATACTGGATTCCCGTCCCCGATCGGGTCGAGGACAGGCTCTGCGTGGGAATGACGAAATTTCTTTACCGCAACAGGACCTGATTATGTAATCTTTCTAATGTGTTGCAAAGTCCCGATGTCCGCCAGGGAAGCATCGGGCTGAAATCTGAGTTGTGCCCATTGGCGATACCATTGAGCAACGGCCTGAGGATTTTTCAGACGATTCGGTTCCTCCAGCAATCGCCGGGCGAAGGCATGAAGGGTTTCCGAAGGACGACGGATGAGCTGATGTTTTTGCAAGCGTTTATCCATGCGAAGCAGCAAGCGGCGCAATTGCTTGACCTGGGAACTGACGGGATTGGCCGACAAGAGGCGTTGTTTCCGGCGATACCGCCGCCAGCCGTACCATAATACTACCGTAAGAATAATCCAGCCCGCCACGGAGGTTGTCAGCCAGATAACCAGCGCCGCCATCAGACGCAACGCCCATAATAAAACACCTTTAATGCCATCACGGTATAACGCCACCCGCAATTGCTGCAAGCGAAACAATAGCGCATCCCAATAGCCGTTCATGCGTTCGCGCGGAGCGGTGTCGGGTTGGCCGCCGGGCGGCGTGGGTTCGATGGTAACCCAGCAGCTTTGCTCGGCATCCCACGCTTCCACCCAGGCGTGGGCGTGGGCATTGCGGGCAATCCAGCAATCCAATACAGGGTGTTCTTCCGCGACGACAAAACCTGTCGCCATACGAGCAGGCACACCCGCCAGTCGCAGTAAAATAATCGCGCCAGACGCAAAATATTCGCAATGGGCCGGAGGTTTTTCCAAAA
>CAZOCV010000028.1:0-22551 GCA_964578395.1 uncultured Pirellulales bacterium | reverse complement strand
CCAACATTCGAACTCAGTTGCCCATTTCCTTCATGCCATAGGTATCCTCCAAAAAAAATTACAATTTCTCAACCTTAATTAAATAACAGGTTTTCTAATTTCCTGGGTCAAAGACAATTTTCAAGAAAGATCACCACCAATGGACCGGAAATAATCTGCCGTGAACCAAGAAGCGGGCGTGGGTTTCATCAAAAGATTCCCAATCGACATGGCCGTCAACGAAGAGATTGTGGCCGCCCTGGCCTTTGCCATCTCTGTTTAGATGCGACGTGCTATCCAGGACAGGACCGGCCGGTTCCGGCCAGGGATAATCAAGCCGAGCGTTTTCCAGATCCCAGCCGGATGTTATGGTCATGTCAACCACCAGTTCCACGTCGGCAGCGCTCTTGACGGCCGCCTTGGACACAAGTTCCCGGTACGGCGCATTTTCATCGACGCCTTTTCTGAGCACATGCGGACGAACGCTTTCATAAGTGCCGTCCAAACCAATGCCGCTGCGATTATAAACGCCTAGTAAAAATGGATCATCAACAACTCCAGGGGCGGCTTTTAACAACCAGAAGTAAGTGGTCCTGCGCCATTCCGTCAGAGGGTTGTAATCGAAACCAAGATCGGCAGGATCCTCGCTTACTAATCTATCTCCCCCAGCTCCAGCTCCGTGCCAATAATACAGGGAATGTTGCCAATCCCACGGATGTTCTGGATCATAAACACCACCATAACTTGGATCGCGGCCTTTATTGCTGGGGCAGTAGAAGGTTTTTTTGTCACCGCCATTGGCGATGATGTAATTCGAGGTGAAGAAGGACAATTCGTTCATCCAGAATCCCCCATAAGCCGGGGGAAAGAAACCGTTGTATTCCCCAGTATACATGATCAGGCTGATGCCGATAGTGTGCAACTGACTGGCATCAACGGCTTTTTTGGCCTGTTCGCGTGCCTGGTTCAAGGCTGGCAATAATATCGATACCAGCAGAGCGATAATTGAAACAACCACCAACAATTCGATCAGGGTAAATCCGGATTTGCGTAGTTTCATTTGGGGCGCCTGTCTTTCTGTTAAACGACATGGTAAAAAAAGTGGCCCAAACATCACTGATGGACGCAAAAATAAACTAGCACGACAGCGCGAAATTTTGTGTATATGAAACACAACTCTTTGATTTGCTGACATTGGGCCCAAGTTTCCTCAGGCGTTTTAACGTTCGTTTGCGATCATATATTCCGGCAAGCTAATTGCGACGGACATTTTGATATGTTTTTACGCCTGCCATATTGTCGACAATCGACAATTATGTGCTAAAACATTAGATTTGTCAAGTATAAAATGGTGGTTCCTATCAAAAAATAGGTAAATTATTCATCGATTTGGCGGTAACCACTTTTATTTTAAAGCGTTAGGCGTCCGGCAGGTTAGAGTATCATGTCTTCGCCGTTGCGGCGTATAGGTCAACGCAGAAGTGCGACTCGAGCAACGCGGCGGCGTCATGCGGCATGGCGTTGCTATCTTACGTGACACTAACCCTTTATAAAATGCCGATGAAACCGCTATTCGTTCCTGACGCCCATAATTCCCCCGATGAAGATAATGAAGGCGTAAAAACCGTAGGAGATGCGGTTAAAGTCATTCAAAAATTAATATCATAGTCTGGTTTAAAAGAATGCGTGCTGTTTGTTCCGAAGGGGCATTTTGATCCGAGCCATAAAATTCGCCTGATCCCTTTAATTCAAGGAGTTGAGGATTAGTCGAGGTGATATTGGTGGAGTTTGTTGTAGAGGGTGCGGCGGGTGATGCCGAGGCGCTGGGCCAGGAGTTGACGATTGGGGCAGCGTTTGAGGAGGCGGGTGAGCATGGATTTTTCAAAATCGCAGAGGGTTTCGTGAAGCCGCCGGTTTCCCTGAGCGAGTTGTTCGACGAGGCCGTCGGAGATAATGTCATCATAAGCGGGGGCTGCGGCCGTATCCGGCAGGTGCAGCAGGTGGCCGGGCAGGTCGGCGGGTTCAATGCGGCCGCCGCGATCCTTGAACGCGAGGGTCTGCCGCACAATGTTTTCCAGTTCGCGGATGTTGCCCTGGCCGAGGTTCCGACGAATGATGTCATATACGATGGGGTCAACGTCCTGGATGGACTCGCGGCAGTAATGGGCATATTTGCGCAGGAAAGCCTCAAACAGGATAGGAATATCTTCGGTACGCTGGCGAAGCGGAGGCGTTTCGAGGTAAATGACGTTCAGGCGATGGAAGAGGTCCAGACGGAACTTGCCCTCGGTAATCATCTGGTCGAGTCGGCGATTAGTGGCCGCGATAATACGAACATCGACGGGGTATTCACGGTCGCTGCCGACGGGGCGAACAAGGTTTTCCTGGAGGAAACGTAAAAGCTTGGATTGCAGGTCGGGCGTCAGCTCGCTGACTTCATCAAGCATAACCGTACCGAGGTGCGCGGAGCGAAGGTAGCCGGGACGGTCGTGGGTGGCGCCGGTAAAGGCACCTTTGCAGTGGCCAAAAAGCTCGCTTTCGGCCAGAGAGCCGGTAATGGCCGCACAATTGACACATACAAAGGGATGGGCGGACCGCTTTTCGTCGAGTTGGTGAATCAGTTCGGCCAGGCGTTGTTTGCCCGTGCCGGATTCTCCGTAAATAAGCACGGGAGCGTCCGAGACCATAGCGGCCCGACGGGCCTGGGCGACAACCCGGAGGAAGATTTCACTGCGGCCGATAAGTTGTTGATCATCGGAATTCAGGGGTTGGGAGGTCTGTTGGCGGTGATGCCAGAACATGCCCTGTTGGAGGTGTTCATTAAGCCGAAGGGCGGCGTCGGGAAGTCGGCAATTAATGATGGCGTTAACGCCGGCGCGGATTAACAGGCAAGTCTGAGGAGCGGATAAGGCGTCTTCAGCCAAAAAAATGATATAACAGGCCGGGTGGTTCTGGCGAAACCGCTGCAAGGAAGCAATATGTTCCGACGATTCTGCGGAAGCGTTTGCGGCCTCGGCGGGCAAACGAACTACCGCCAGCAAAACCGCAAGCGGCTTTGCCTTCGCATCCGACTCGGTACGGCTCAAATTGTCAACCGTTTCTACGCGGTCGGACAGACCTGCAATGAACGCGCTACAGAAACGCCGGCAACCAGCATCGGCCCAGAACAGGACACGTTCGCCTGCTGCCTGGAGAGGTAACGACAACAGAACCTCTCTCCCTCACATGTTGTTTCCTGTAGGTGGAAAGGGAATGGTATTGCTCTCTTCTCACTTCACCAAGGCGCCTAGATTCGCCCTGAAACGACAAGGTTTAATATAGCAAAACGAATACCTTTTTGTCAAGCTTTGAGTTTGATAAAGTTTATTATTATGCTCGCCGTCATAACATTTTATTATATAAGTGGTTACAGCGTTATGAATGGATGAATTAAAACGATTTTACCGGATATGCGGTTTATCTGTGCTGTAAACGTACCCAATGATGATGCAAAAATTAAACATTATTGAGGTTTTTATAGGACATAGGAATGGCAATTATCAGATTGGGAAATGAAGATAATATAGGACGGTCTTACTCATGCGGGGAGACGGGGCCTGGATGGGTAGATGGTGAAGATATGGAGGCGGCAATAACCTGGGCGATAGGGGCGAAATGGCAGTGTCGGCAAAGGTATTTGAGTTTTTGGGAAATGCCATGGAGATTATAGTAATGGATAGCTCGTTTGAAGCGAGGTATGGGCTGGCGGGGCTGGGCAATATCGAATTCCCAGGTATTAAAACTAATTAAGGCAGGGAATCCCACTCGGTTTCGGCGACGGATGAAAAAGCAAATCCAGCCGGCGGGCACAAAGCGGAGGTAAGGCGACATGCCCAGGGGGAAGCGGTGGTTCGTCCAGCCGATAGACAGCGGGGGCAACTCCATGATGTGCTGATGTTCAAGAGTAGCCAAGGGGTGGAGATTGGGTTGCATTTCAGGGATACCGAAATCCTCATGGCGAATAGGGATAATGCCGGCGTCATAATCGAAACCCAGGCGAACGACATCATCGAGGGTCCAGAACGTCTGACGGGTCATGCTGAAATAGGGAGCGCGAAACCCGCGGACCGAACGGCCGGTGAGATCTTCCAGAAGGGTTTTGCATTGCTGGAGTTCTTTGCGAAATTGTTCCGGGGGGATATCCACCAGCCGCCGCAGCGTCATAAGTTGCGCTGCGATTTCATGGCCTTTGTCACTGAGGCGGCGAATCCAGGCGGGATGGGAGCGGGCCGTCTCGCCGGAAACGAAGAAGGTTGCACGGATGTTGAATTGCGCCAGCAATGCTTCTACGGCGGACAAGCCCAGCTCGATACGATCGTCGGCCGGACGTGCGGCCGCCTGCGAAAGCGGCGCGACGGCCAGGGCGTCGAAGCACGATTCGACATTGAAACTCAAGGCGTTGAGCATTTTGGCTTATCCGTCGAGAGTAATGACGCTGCCGCGCGGGTCTTTCGCGGAAAAACGAAATTCGTTGTGGCTGAGCAGCGGATCGGCGTCGATAATAATGGCGCGTCCTTTGCTCTTTTCCAGGTCGGCGATAACCGCGCGTTTCTGGTTTTGCAGGAACAGCGCCGCCACGGGATGCAGGGTGACCTGGATTTGGGAAATATCAGCGCGGCTCATCAGGCTTTGCAGCCGGCGCATGACTTCGATGGAGATGCTTTCGGGTGTTTTCACCCGTCCATAGCCGCGGCAGAGAGGACATTGGGAATAGGAACTGTGGGTGAAGGATGGGCGCATGCGCTGGCGCGTCATTTCCACAATGCCGAACTGGCTGATGCGCAGGATTTTGGTGCGGGCGCGATCCTGGGCGACGGCTTCGCGCAGGGTTTTTTCAATGGTGCGGCGGTGTTTTTCCTGCATCATATCAATGAAGTCGATAATGATGACCCCGCCCAGGTCGCGCAGGCGCAACTGGCGGGCGATTTCGGGCACGGCGGCCTGATTGATTTTGAAGGCGGTGGATTCCGCATCCTCATGGGCGCGGTATTTGCCGCTGTTGACGTCGATGGCCACAAGGGCTTCGGTGGAATCAATGACCAGCGAGCCGCCGTTTTTCAAGGCGACATAACGCGCCTGAATCCGCTCGATTTCCTCTTCGATGCCGAATTTGCTGAAGAGAGGGCGCGCCTCGGTATAGAGCTGAACATTGCAGCGGGTGCGGGGCATGGCGACGCGGAGAAAATCACGAACCTTTTTCACCGTGGCTTCGGAATCACAACTGACGCGGGTGATGTTGCTGTTATACACGTCGCGCAGAGTGCGGGTGATTAGATCAGATTCCTGATAGAGCGACGTGGGCGCGGGCGTGGATTTGATTTTGGCGTTGATATTGCTCCAGAGACGCATGAGGTAGTTGAGGTCGCGCTGGAGTTCGCGTTTATTGCGGTCGATGCCGGCGGTGCGGGCGATGAAGCCCATGTCCTTGGGCATTTCCAGTTGCTTGAGCATATCACGCAGTTTATTGCGCGCCTCATCATCCTCGATTTTACGGCTGATGCCCAGGCGGTTCATACCGGGCATGAGCACGAGGAAGCGGCCGGGAATCGACAAATAGGTCGTCAGAGTGGGTCCCTTGGTGCCGATGCCTTCCTTGATGACCTGGACAATAAGTTCCTGGCCGCGTTTGAGGCATTCCTGAATCGGCGGCCGGTCGCGCCGGGGTCGTTTTTTGCCGACCCGTTCTTTTTCCACCGTTTTTTCCTGGAAATAGCTGGATTGCAGGTCGCTGATATGCAGGAAGCCGTTTTTACCGATACCGAAATCGATAAAGCACGCCTGGATGCTGGGTTCGACATTAACGACTCTGCCTTTGTAGATGTTGCCGACATGGCTGCCGTCGTTAATACGTTCGATATACAGTTCTTCCAGTTGGCCGTTTTCTACAACGGCGATGCGGCACTCTTCTTCCTGCGCCACATTAATAAGCATTTCGCGCGTCAAATTCGTTGCCCCTTTCTTTATGGTGCATTTCTTGGTTTATGCGGGATGCACGGGCTGCGATTTCAGGCGGACGCCTGCGCCAGCGCCAACAGCGCGGCGGTATCGGCAGCCTCCCGGCTTTGTCCGGATTGCATCACGCGGTAACTTACCTGTTCTCGAAGCAGCTCCTCGACACCGTTTTGGGGGATGTCAAGGGCGGCGAGTAATTCATCAATACGGCAGGTTCCGGCGGCTTCGAAGATGAACGTGCAGAAGAGATTCCGCCCGTCCAGCCGGAGCCGGCTCACACCCGGCCGAATGTTAATATGACGCCGGGCGTGCCGACCGTGAGCGGCGCGGAGGATCGTCCATTCCGCCGCCGCACTGAAGCGGGCGATGTTATCGGCAAGGTTCGCCATCGGGAGCGTTTCCGCCAGCCGCAGCCGATAAGCGATGGCGGCGGGATACACCTTTACACGCGGGAAAAACCGCTCGCAGTTCAACAGGGTGATATTTTCGGGTAATTGTTGCTCGAGTCGCAGGCGAAGGTCGGGCGCTTCGTAGGCGATCTGCGTTTCGAAGAGGGCCAGTTCCTGACAGGAGGCTTGTCCGACGGAGCGCGGCGCGGGCAGCGACATTTTCGGATGGGGATTAAAGCCTTCCGAATAGTGTAATTGCAGGCCGGAGCGGCGCAGCGCGCGGCTCCAGTGGCGGCACGTGTCATGGTGCGAGAGCCAGGCGGCCTGGTTCTGGACGGCAAACCAGGCTCCCCATTGATAAAAAGTTTCAGGGGATGCGGTCATAGTTCTTCATGAAGAATCGTCTGCATTTTAGTGCGCAGATAACTGATAATTTGTTTATCCGTATCGAAGCTAAGAGCCTTGCGGGCGATTTGCCGGCATTGCTCCATGCTCAGGGCGCGGATAACGCGTTTGATTTCGGGGATAATTGGCGCGGCCATACTCAGGGTGGTGAACCCCAGCCCCAGCAGCAGGGCCGTGAAATCGCTGTCGCCGGCCATTTCGCCGCAAATGCTTAAATCAATTTTTTCGCGGCGGGCGGCCTGCACCACCTGCCGTAATAAATTCAATACGGCCGGATGGGCGGGACTGTAAAGGCTGGCGACCTCTTCGTTGCCGCGGTCCACGGCGAGGGTATATTGGATCAGGTCGTTGGTGCCGATGCTGAAGAAATCCACTTCGCGGGCGAATTCTTCGGCCATCAGCGCGGCGGCGGGCGTTTCCACCATCATGCCGATCTGGATACTTTCATCGAAAGGAATGCCTTCCTCCTCAAGGTCTTCCCGTGCGTCGGCGACCAGCCATTTGGCCTGACGCAGTTCGAGCAGGTTGGTGATGAGGGGGAACATCATTTTAATGCTGCCGTGGGCGCTGGCGCGGAGGATGGCGCGAATCTGGCGTTTAAACAGGGCGATATTGCGCAGGCAATAACGGATGGAGCGCAATCCGAGAAACGGGTTGGGTTCGCGCGAGGGACGGCGGTTCTGGGTGAATTTATCAGCGCCCAGGTCGAGCGTACGGATGGTAATGGGGCTGTTGCCCAGCGTTTTAATAACCTGCACATAGGCCTGATAGTGGTCTTCTTCGGTGGGTTCGTGATCGGCGTCGAGGTAGAGAAACTCGGTGCGATAGAGGCCGATGCCGTCACCGCCTTTTTGCAGGGTATTTTTGGCTTCGTGGGGAAATTCGATGTTGCCGAGCAGTTGAATGGTTACGCCGTCCGTGGTGACGGCGGGTTGCTGGGCAAGCTCATCGAGTTCGTGAATATGTTCGAGGTGCGTGGCTTCGTAGGAACGATATTCGCGGACGGTTTCTTCGTCGGGGTTAATGATGAAGAGTCCGCGGTGGCCGTCCACAATGACGGTATCGCCGGCGGCGGTTTTTTCACTGCCCTGGCCGAGGGCCACCACGGCGGGGATACTGAGGCTGCGGGCGACGATGGCGGTATGGCTGGTGCGTCCGCCGGCGTCGGTGGCCAGGCCCAGCACATAACGTTTATCGAAAGAGGCGGTTTGCGTGGGCGTCAGGTCATGGGCGACAACGATGACCGGTTCGTTCAAGTGGGCCAGGTCTTCCTGCCGCTGGCCGATGAGATGGCGAATCAAACGCTTTTCGATGTCATAGATATCGTTGACACGTTCGGAAATGTAGGAGTCTGACGCCTGGGAAAAATGTTTGGCGACGTCCCGCAGGATGACGCTGACGGCATATTCGGCGGAGTAGCGCTGTTTTTCGATGAGGTCGGCGATTTGCCGCCGCAGGGTGCGGTCGCGGAGAAAATGGAGGTGGACCGCGAAAATATCCTTGATTTTGCTGTCCCACATTTCCTGCTGAGCGCCCTGCAGGCCGGCGACTTCCTGAGCGGCCTGGGTGAAGGCCTGGCGGAGGCGCTGCTGTTCGGGGCGAATCAGATTGTCCGCAATCTGGCGCCGGGGAATGCGATATTCCTCGGCCTCCAAAAGAACCGCCGCACAAATAGCTACACCGGGTGAAACACCAATGCCTTTTAATATTTCCATTCAGCTTTTCGTTGTTTCGGACGTTTCATGGGTCAGCAGTTCCGCCAATACCTCCGCGGCTTCCTCGGCATCGGGTCCTTCGGTGCGGAGGCGGATCCGGGTTCCTCGAGTGGCCGCGAGCATGGTCACCTGCATGATACTTTTACCATCCACAATCAGGTCGTCTTTTATCAGGGAGACGGAACAGGCAAAATCGCCGGCACGCTGCACGAAGCGCATGGCCGGGCGCATGTGCAGGCCTTCGCTGTTGCGAATTTCAATCAGCCGTTCGGCGGTCGGTTGCACCGTCATGGCGTCCCCTGTATTTATTTCTTCCGATGGGAGGCGCTGCTCTCATCGGCTTCCTGAATCAGGTCCACGAGCATCTCCCGCGACGACGCCTGGCGCAGGAATTTACGGAAGATATCTCTTTGCAGATGCCCGAAGAGACTTTCCATGGCTTCGAGGTGTCGGTCGGGATTGTCCGGCGGGCTGAGCATCAGCAGCACGGAAAAGACCGGAGCCTTATCCAGAGCGGCGAAATCCACCCCTTTCTGACTGCACCCGATGGTTCCGACAATGCGATTGACGCCGGGATGTTTAATATGCGGTACGGCGATGCCTTTGCCGATACCGGTACTGCCTTGTTTTTCCCGCTCGATGAGCCGCTGTACGATGTCTTCCACATCCTTGGCTTTGACGACTTTGGCCTGCACCAGCGCAGCAACCAGTTCCCGAATAATATCTTCACGTTTTTCGCCTTCCAGATGCGGAAGGAAGGCTTCGGGGACCATAAACTCCATTAGATTCATGTATCATTACTCCTGACTATCGAAAATATCCGCGGCTGCTTCACCCGCTCCGGTGCGTCCTTTGTGCTGGCGGGTTCGTTCTTTGTGCCGGGCGAGTTGGCGTTCGATTTTATCTACGGCGCCATCCAAACAGCCGTACATGTCTTCGCCGGTGACGTGGACCACGCGCGGCGGGTTGTTGTCTATACGCAGGATGATATCACAGCACTGGTTCTGGCCTTCGGTGCTGAGAATGACCTCGATTTCGGAAACGCGCTGTGTCAAACGACGCAACCGGTCCAGTTTTTTGTCGGCGTAGGCCCGCAGGGCATCCGTTATATCCATATGCCTGCCGGTAATAGTGATATTCACGATATTTATTCTCCTTTCTATTGGCTCATCATAATCTGTTTTTTTGAGGAAGTCAGCATTTTATTGGTGGAGAGTGAATGGCCGCGTTCACTACCGGCGACCCATGCGTTCGGCCGCAGGCAGTTTCCGGGGTATGCCCCCGCCCCGGTATAGGCATTACGCGGAGTCCGGCGATTGCGAGAAAGATAAAATTGTACCTGCTTAATATGGGGGTATGATTGCTTAAGGCCATCACGAACGGGCAGGACAATCGTCTTGCTCGTCGGCGGGACCTTCATCTGGCCAAAGATAAACAACGGTTTATAATTAATCCCGAATCCTTCTTTCGGACGTTCCGCCATATTACGTCAATCGCTCTAACTTCCTGTTATTAGTCAAGTAATACAATATTTTACTTTGAAAAACAATGCAATTTACTCATGATATGTATCCGGGTCAAGGATGAAAGCCGACGGCGGAACGCAGTTTATAGCAACTAATTGTCAATTAAGGGGTTAAAAAGGCTTTTATTTCGGCAGGATGCCCTGCTTTTCGGTACAACGCACGGTAAATATGTGATTTTATGCGATTTTTCCCGTGGGATGCCGTGAAGATGAGTAAAGAAAGTTATTTTCCCCAGATTAATTATATTTCTTATTTTAACATCAGATAGCGTTTTATAACCTGTCATTATTGAAATTAAAGTATAAATTTCGTTTGACAACCATGTATAGATGTTATATTATTGAAATTACATTATCGGACATTGCGCTCTATTAAGGTAATGCGAGGGAAAGTTTGGTGTGTCGGACGGATTGTGTCGATAGAATTTGGAGGTGGTGGGGACACGATTGCGTCCGGTAATGACCAAGTGGTAGAAACAACAAAGAAGGAGAATCGGAGGCGATGGGTAAATATAATTTCTGGGGAGGCGTTATTGTACTGTTGATTTTGGTGTTTGGCGTGGGGCAGGCGTGGGGGACAGTATCTTTTCAAATGCGTTCGGCCCAAACTCAGTTGGGCGTGGGCGAAGAGCTGACGGTTGGTATTTATGCCATGATTGAGGGCAGTGTTGCAGGGGGGACAAACGGGCTGGTCTTCTGGCAGATGAATGTTCAGTTGCCCGAGTCTCAGAATGGTGTTGTGGAAGTAAAGCAGATGGCCGTTGCGGATGTGATTAAAGCGCCGCTGCCGCTGGATAGTTTGTCTTCCGGATGGGGGTCTATCAATGCACCCACTACGGGCTGCGTGAACCTTTTGGCGGGGGTAAGCATGAATTTTTCATCAACAACGGGTCTGGGAGATTATAGCTTGGTGGCGGAGCTTACGTTGACGGGTTTGTCTGAGGGAACCGTAACCTATGCCTTAGGCGGGCCTTCTTATGCTTTTTATGGCATGGATGGCGACTTTCAGAATCACGACGGAGTCTTTGATGCCGCTAATTCTCAGACGGAGTTTACCATCGCTCCGGAGCCGGCCGGCATTTTGCTGCTTTTGGTCGGTGCGGGCGGATGGCTGCGGCGAAAGACGCTGAAGAAATAATGAAGTGACGGAGAGTTTTTAAAAGAGAGTGAGCGAGCCGAGAAAACGCGAAAGGGCTGAGAGAACCAGATATAAAATAGAATAATTGAACACTTAATCCCGCAGTTGTATTAGCGAAAAAGGAGGCATCATGGCGCGGGTCGGATTCGGCAGCTTTGTCAGGGGGGCGGTGGTATTGGTTTGTTGTCTGGTGTCTTCGTCAGCGCGGGGTGAGCTGGGGGCGGACAATGTTCTTATCCTCGTTAATAAAAATAGTCCCACCAGTCGTTATGTCGCTAAACTTTATCGTCAGTTTTATCCTGCTATTACCGCCGAACAGGTATTGGAGTTGCCCAATCCGCAGGAATTGACGCCGCCGGCGAGCGATTTATCGCCTCTGGCGGATTGCGGCGGGGCGGGAGCGACCACGGCGAATGAAATTCTCACGCGCCAGCAATACACCAAACTCATCGCCGAACCGGTGCGTAACTGGCTGCTGGATGAGGCTCACCCGGAACGGCTTTCACAAATAAAAGTGATAGTCACGACCGCGGGGATACCCTATCGCATCGAAGATACGGTCTATGGCAATGTTGTTAATCCGGCGGCTTCCCACCCTTATACGGTTCAATCGTATGCCGGCCAGATTAATGCTGCGTCAGTGGAGTCGGAACTGACGTGTTTATGGTTTGCTGATTATGGCCCCACACCGGCGGGATTGGCCAATCGCATTGTAAATCCGTATCAGGGGTATCACGCCAGTCCGATGGATTTATTCGAAAGGCAGGCTCCGGGGACGAAAAATTTTATCTGGAGTTCGGCCTATAATCCCATGCCGATCGCCAATCCGTTGATGGAAGGCAGTCTGATTCCGGACTGGCCTCCGGCGCATGGGACGTCGAACCGCTGCCTGAGCGCGGGGGACATGTATTTTGTGTGCCGTCTGGATGGGCCGCACAAAGCCGGGCGAAGCGCGGTGTTTGCGGTGCGGGACATGCTTGAACGGGCGCGGTGTGCGTCGAATATATCACGGGGCGGAGTGAATCCGATGCAGGCGGCGGCGGTTTTTGATGATGCCCCTAATAAGTCGCTTGATTACAACCGTGTCTTTAATCTTGACAGCACGGCGGATTTCTGGATTTATGAACCGGGAACGCAGCAGCCGCCGGATGCGCCGACCATGAAAGTTTGCGACGATTACGTGGCGGCTTTCCTGGATATGGTCGAAAGTTATACAAATAAGGGAAATATTTATGTCGGCGCAATGCCGATGGCTCAGGATTTGGAGGTCTTGATCGACCGCCGCACAAGCATGCGGACCAGTCAGACGCAATTGGAGGGGTGCGTGTTGGCCGGACGCGATAATTTTCAAGGTGTGGCATTTCTCGCCAGTCATGGGGCTAATGATTACAGCGGTGCGCCGGCGGATTACCTGCTCCACGGCGGGCCTGACGGGGGAGCATTGTTTAAATTGGTCAACGGCGCGGTGTTTACCTCGATTGAAAGCTTTAACGCGCTAACGATGTTCACGGACGCAAGCACGGGACAGGCGAAAATCGCTGATTTCATTACTATCGGCGGGGCCGGAGCGATTGGCCATACATTTGAACCGCTTTGTGATGCCTGCATTGATAATGAATTTTTGGCGTACAATCTGCTGGCGGATGAGGATGGGGATGGGCGCGCGGACCTGACGTTTATCGAGGCGGCCTATTCATCAATTCCCTATCTAAGCTGGTCTGAAGTGGTTATTGGAGATCCGCTAATGCGAATTAATTACGGCAGCGGAGGCCGGGCATGGACCGTTCTGGCCGGAGACGCCAACAATAATAATTGCGTGGAATTTGGCGATATTTTTGTAATTCGCAATGGGCTGGGCGGGTCCCTGGAATCCACGAATGTTGATATCTTCAATAAATACAATGACTTATATGATGCCAATCAGAACGGCGCGGTTGAATTTGGCGATGTTTTTATCGCACGGGCCAATATGGGACAGATCCGGCAGTAAAAGTGGAGACGATAACACATTGATTTGCAGGTAGTTATAAAAATATTATATATTTTTCATTTTAGTGAATTATTTTGTTGTTTTGATTATATGGACGTTGTATATTAAAAGTATCGCAGGTTCTGCGATTTGAAAAGTAAACACCTGAGAGAGAGCAATACCGGTTGTTGTGCGCGTACTGTGCGCAGCAAAAGGGTATTATCTCTCTTGGGTGTTTTTTTTTAGGAATAGGAAAAGGAGATTACAGGGCCAAATGGGATAGGCCTAAGTTACCCGACTGCGAAAGGAGGCGGGAAATGATGATGAGAGGTTGTGTATGGATGGTGATCGCGGCCTTGTTGGCTATGGGTGGTATTGGGCAGGGGGCGGTTTATGTGGATGTTGTGCAGGTTGGTTGGGAAAATTTTGGGGGAATTGCCTGGTATAACGTTACTTCAGGCGAGATGATTGTTCCGGGGCAAATGGCACAAACTGTTACCTTAAGTCTATTTGGGCAGTCAGGTGCGCAGTATCGCGTTTCAAATGCAGTATTTAGCATGACGTGCGCTATGGTTGATGACAGCACTAGCAGTGGGCTAACCGCGCGGGGTGAGTTTGCTCGTACGGTTGAAACCTCGCCAGGGGTATATGAGGGAGTGGAATTGACACTTAATGGCGAGTTGGTGCGATACGGTGAGGCGGCTCCTTTCTATACAGGTGATATTTTTCGTGGAGTTATGACATTTAATGAGGTTGACGATACTTGGACAATCACCGAGGATAATTTTACTCATGATTATTCTGGCACAGTCAATTTTCAGACAGATATGAGCGTAGGTCTTGGGCTAGGAATCGTTGACGGGGCAGAAACAATTCGGTTAGGCGATTTTACATCGAGCTTTAATTTTTTGAATTGCAATGATGTTAGTAATTTTCGTACAGCCCATTTGGTATGTGCGGATTTGTTTTACGGAGCTTTTCCTGCTCAGGCGTATCTGCAAATTGACGCAGTGCCTGAGCCGGGAGCTTTAGTGTTGTTGTTGTTTGGATCATGGCGGTTATGGTCCAGTAAACGGAAGATGTAACTATAATCAAAGGATTGGAGGAATTGGGCATGGTAAAGTTTGGAAGATGGTGCGTGATCGTATCTGTTTTGACGGTTGGGGCTGCAAGTGTTTCGGCTGATTTGATGATTAATCAAATCGAAGTTAAAGGAGCCGTTGGTTTTGGTGTCGAGGCTGATTACTTAGTCGGTCCAAAAACGCTTGCTTGGAGCGCAGGAACAGCAGCAACGGTTTATACATCAGCCGGTAATTTTACATTCGATGATATTACTGTAGATGTGGTTTTCGGCAGTGGCGTTGACTTGAGTGGCGGAACCATTGCTAGTGCTCGTTTCACCAGTGTTGATAGTGCCTTGTCTCCAGGTAGTTGGTATATGAGGCTCAATAATAACTCGTTGGGGATGTCAATTGAAATAACCGGTGGTCTTGTTATATCTGAAGGTGGGTGTCCGTGGGGTGGATATTATGAGTATGAAGATCTTCCAGGCACTAATCATTTATTAGGCAGAGCTTGGCTTTCAATAGATCCTTCTACTGATGTTGTATGCAACGGTTTCTCAATGCCGGTAGTGTGGGACACCAATATTTACTCTGGGATTCGAGCTTCGACTACATTGGCGAATAATATCGATGATTATCAGTCAGATTGGGACTCGGACAATGTTATTCTGACAATTGTCACCAATGAGCAAGCTATTGTTCCGGAACCGGCGACGCTGGGGTTGCTGGGCTTGGGCGGCGCGTTGCTGTTCTGGCGGCGTAAGCATGCGTGATGTATTTGTAGATGAGACTGCGGCATGATGAACATGCCGGAGTAGGAAAATGTGAACCGGCAGTGAGATGAGCGAACCTCACTGCCGGTTTTTTTACGTAAAGAATCCAGAATTCAGAACCAAGAATTCAGAATTTGTACCGTAAATATCGACGGTACGGGGATGGGTAGCCAGTGGAATACCCAGGGGCACATCACATGCTCTCGCGAGCGTGAGCATGGCACCCGGCATTGCGGTGGGATACATTTCTTAACTTTATACTTTTCCAATGGAGGTGTTTGCGTTAGTTTGTAGCGATTTTACACCGAGCGAGGATACTGGTTAAGCCTAACGAGGAAACATGCCTAAGCGTAGTGATATCAAGAAGATACTGATTATCGGGTCGGGTCCGATTGTTATCGGGCAAGGGTGCGAGTTTGACTATTCGGGCACGCAGGCCTGCAAGGCGCTGCGGGAAGAGGGGTATGAAATCGTGCTGGTGAATTCCAATCCGGCGACGATTATGACGGACCCGGAGGTTGCCCACCGGACGTATATTGAGCCGATAACGGCCGAAGCGGTGGAGAAGGTGATTATCGCGGAGCGGCCGGACGCGGTGCTGCCGACTCTGGGCGGGCAGACGGCCCTGAATATTGCCGTGGAACTGGCCGACAAGGGGATTTTTGAAAAATACCATGTGGAAATGATCGGGGCCAACCGCGAGGTGATTCACAAGGCGGAGGACCGCAAGCTGTTTCGGGATGCGATGGAGGCTATCGGGCTGAAGCTGCCCAAGTCCGGGCTGGCGTACAATCTGGAGGATGCCCGCAAGGTGCTCGATGAAGTCGGGCTGCCGGCGATTATTCGTCCGGCGTTTACGCTGGGCGGCACAGGCGGGGGAATTGCTTACAATAAAGAGGAGTTTGAGGAGATCGTAGCGCGGGGCCTGGATTATTCACTCATTAATGAAGTGCTCGTCGAGCAATCGGTTATCGGCTGGAAGGAATATGAACTGGAGGTCATGCGCGATAAAAACGATAACGTGGTGATTGTCTGTTCCATCGAGAACTTCGATCCGATGGGGGTGCATACGGGCGATTCGATTACGGTGGCGCCGGCGCAGACGCTGACGGACAAAGAATACCAGTTGATGCGGGATGCGGCCATCGCCATTATCCGGGAAATCGGTGTGGAGACGGGCGGGTCGAATATCCAGTTTGCGGTCAATCCCGCCGACGGGGCGATGGTGGTAGTGGAGATGAATCCGCGGGTGTCGCGCAGCTCGGCGCTGGCCAGCAAGGCGACAGGGTTTCCCATCGCCAAAATTGCGGCCAAGCTGGCGGTGGGTTATACGCTGGATGAAATTCCCAACGACATCACCCAGGTGACGCCGGCGTGTTTCGAGCCGACGATTGATTACTGCGTGGTGAAGATTCCGCGCTGGACGTTCGAGAAGTTTCCGGAGGCCGACGAGACGCTCACCACGCAGATGAAAAGCGTGGGCGAGGCGATGAGCATCGGGCGAACGTTCAAGGAAGCGCTGCAAAAGGGCATTCGGTCGATGGAGGTCAAGCGGTTCGGGCTGGGGCTGGACCATAATGACAAATGGCTCCGGCATCAGCGCGGCGAGGATAAACCCACAGCCGAAGACGCCGCCGCCCGCGACAGCGGACCGGTCAAGACGACGTATCCTATTCCCCTGGAGCACCTCAAGCGCAAACTCATTCAGCCCTGCCAGGGACGGCTGTATTATATTCGTTACGCTTTGAAAATGGGCTGGAGCATCGAACAGATAAACGCCCTGACGCATATTGATCCGTGGTTTCTGGCCAATATCAAGGAGCTTATCGAGTTTGAGGATGTGCTGGCGAGTTATGCGCAGATCGCGGATGTGCCGGAGGCGATTCTGCGTCAGGCCAAACAGTGGGGTTACAGCGATTATCAACTGGCCTATTTGTATCGCTGCGGCGAAGGCGACGTGCGCGGACGGCGAAAGCAATTAGGCATCTTGCCGGTTTATAAACTGGTGGATACCTGTGCAGCGGAGTTCGAAGCTTATACGCCGTATTATTATTCCACGTATGAAACGCCGTACAAGGTGATGGATGCGGCGGGTGAGTTCCGCTCGTGCAGCGATGAGGAAATTCGCGTCACGGACAAACCCAAGATTATGATTCTCGGCGGCGGTCCCAATCGGATTGGTCAGGGTATCGAGTTCGATTACTGCTGCGTGCATGCGGCGCTGGCGGTGCGTGAGCTGGGGTTTGAATCAATCATGGTCAACTCCAATCCGGAAACCGTCAGCACCGATTACGACACGAGTGATATGCTGTTTTTCGAGCCGCTGACGCTGGAAGATGTGCTCAATATCTGCGAGAAAATGGGCGATACGCTCAAGGGCGTCATTGTGCAGTTCGGCGGACAGACGCCGCTGAATCTGGCGCGGTCGCTGGCGGAGGCGGGCGTGCCGATAATCGGGACCAGCGTTGACAGCATCGATTTGGCGGAAGACCGCGATCGGTTCCAGAAGCTGATCCAGCAGTTGAAACTGCTCCAGCCGGAAAGCGGTACGGCCACCACCATCGCCCAGGCGCGAACGATTGCCGCGCGAATCGGCTATCCGGTGCTGGTGCGGCCCAGTTATGTGCTGGGCGGGCGGGCAATGGAAATTGTCTCGGATGAACAGCAGCTTGATCAATATATGGCCCGTGCGGTGGATGCCTCCACTGTGGGCCGGGACCATCCCGTGCTGGTGGATAAATTTCTCGACGTAGCGACCGAGGTTGATTGCGACGCCATCAGTGACGGCGAACAGGTGCTGGTGTGCGGCATCATGGAGCATATCGAACAAGCGGGCATTCACAGCGGCGATTCCGCCTGTGCGCTGCCGCCGTATTCGCTGCCGGCGAAGGTGATTGAGGACATTCACGCTCAGACCATCAAACTGGCGCAGGGATTGAAGGTTCGGGGGTTGATGAACGTGCAGTATGCTGTCAAGGATGGGCAGGTATATGTGCTGGAAGTGAATCCGCGGGCGTCGCGGACGGTGCCGTTCGTGTCGAAGGCGACAGGCACGCCCTGGGCGAAGCTGGCGGCGAAGGTGATGGCCGGCAAGACCCTGGCGGAATTGGGCGTTCACGAAGCGGTCGCGCCCGACTATGTATCGGTCAAGGAAAGCGTTTTTCCGTTCGCCAAGTTTCCCGGCGTGGATATTATTCTGGGGCCGGAGATGCGCAGTACGGGCGAGGTGATGGGCATCGACCAAACGTTTGCACTGGCGTTTGCCAAGAGCCAGATGGCGGCATCGCCGCCGCTGCCGCTGGCGGGGAACGTGTTTATCTCCGTGCGCAAGGAGGACCGGGCGGCGATTTTGCCGGCGGCGGCGGCGCTGGCGAAACTGGGTTTTTCGCTGCTGGCCAGTTCCGGCACGGGGTCATTTTTGGTGGCGAACGGCCTGCAGATTACGCTGCTGTCCAAGATTCAGCATGGCCGGCCGAATATTCTTGATTATATCAAAAATGGTGAGATTTCACTGGTTATCAACACGCCCACACGCAAAGGCATGGCGACGGATGAAGGCAAAATTCGGGCCACGACGTTTATGCACCGCATTGCGATGATTACGACGGTAACCGGCGCACAGGCGGCCTGTACGGCCATCGCGGCGCTGCAAAAAGCCCAGTGGACCGTCAAAGCGCTGCAGGATTATTATCAACCACCTTTGGCGTTATTTTAAGCAGGATACGGGCAAAACACGGCGAGAATTCCATAACTTGCATCTATATAGATAGTTATAACTGTCCGTCATCTTTCTTGCGGTTCATGTTTTCGCTAACTCAATGCACAATTTGGCGGAAATACAGCCATAAATGGCGTGGAACGAATCATAACATCTGAATTAAAATGACTATGCGGCGAATAGCTGTGAGGAATTCGGCCTGCTGAGCGATAAGCAATTACGCCATTACGTCGAAAAGGTGAATGATAATCATGTAAACACCGATTACGGTAACCACCCTAAAAAATCCTAAGTCTCAAGTTTTAAATCCTGAATAAATGTAAATGTCCCAAACACAAAACGACAAACAGTATGAGCGGTTGAAAGCATCGCTGAAGCGGTTTGGGCGGGTGCTGACGGCGTATTCGGGCGGGGCGGACAGTACGCTGGTGCTGAAGGCGGCGGCCGATGCCCTGGGGGCGGCGAACGTGCGGGCGTGTCTGGGGGTTGGTCCGTTGCTGCCGGAGGCGGAGATCGCGCAGGCGGTGGCGACGGCGCGGGAGTTAGGCGTGGAGGTGGAGCTTATTGAACGGCGGGAAATGGCGGATCCGGCGTTTACGGCCAATCGGCCCGACCGCTGTTATATATGCAAGCGAGATATTTTCGCGGTGCTGGCGCAACTGGCGAAAGAACGGGGGTATGATGCGGTGTTGTGCGGGCATAACGTGGATGATTTGGATGATTACCGGCCGGGAAATCGCGCGGCGGCGGAACTGGGGGCAGTGTGCCCGCTGATTGAAGCCGGATTGACCAAGGCCGACGTGCGGGCCATCAGCCGGGAGCTGGGGTTGCCGACGTGGGACAAGCCCGCCGATCCGTGCCTGGCGACGCGGCTGGCTTACGGTTTGGAAATTACGCCCCGGCGACTGGAACAGGTCGCCAAAGCGGAAACTTTTGTGCGAGACATTTTGCGGCAGATAATTAATCGGCGGGGACAGGGGCCGGATGCCGATAAATTGTCCCTGCGGGTGCGGCATCACGGCGATTTGGCCCGCATCGAAGCGCCGACGGAATTTATTGCCGCATTGGCGGCCGAGGACATGCGGGCACTGCTTACGGACGGCCTGCGCGACCTGGGGTTTACTTACATTACGCTTGATTTACAGGGTTTTCGCAGCGGTTCAGGAGATGAATCGCTCGTGCAATAATTCGGTCGGGCAGAAAGTTCATTGATTTTCAACCGTCGTGGTTAAAAGGAATTATGGATAAAACGAGGTATCGCAACTATGAATTTTACAAAGATGGTTTTAGCAATGTTAACTGGAGTGATGCTAATGGAAAACCATAGCACAGGGAATGCCTTGGCGGCGGAAACAAATGAGCGGCTTTGTGTGGCAATATGCAGTCATTGGAGTTATACCGGCATCGGCTGGCAATTGGGTATCGAGTCCAATATTCTTTCTGTTACCGACGCTATGGAGATCGTGGATCGGCCGCCCCATGCGAAGACCTGCATTAATCTTGACGCACGCGCTTACGAACTTATCGCTGAACAATTTCCGGAGGTTGCCGACCGATTGAAACAATATCTGGCCGCCGGTAAGCTGGAGCTAATCGGCGGTACGTATGGCCAGCCGATGGGAAGCACCATTGGCGGAGAGTCCAATATTCGTCAGATCACCGTCGGCCGCGAAACCATTCGCAAAGCTTTGGATTATGAAGTAGCCACATTTCTGGAAGAAGAGGAATTTACGCACCCGCAAGTGCCGCAACTTGCGGCCGGAGCCGGGTTTCGTTATGTCAGCCTGGCTCAATTGGACACCTGGGGCCGCGCGGGTTGTCCCTCTTATGAGCAGAACGCTATTTTCTGGAAGGGGATTGACGGTACGGCTCTTACTTGCATTCCCAAGAATGCACTTTTCTGGGGATGGATTGCCAACCGAGGGCTTGATCTGAAAGAACTGGCAACGTCGGACGAGTTCAAGAAGCTTGCCTCGTTGGGCGTTCCGCTGATGTGTAACTGGGAAGAATTTGGCTGGGAATCGCTCGAACATCCTGCCTATTTAAAAGCACCGCGCTCTTACCAGGCTCTTGTCGATCAATATCCCATCGAGTTTGTTACCCTGAAGGAATATCTGGATAAATACGGCGCTCATCCGAAAGAAACCGTTTTTTTCCCAATGGATGCCTGGGACAAATCTCTTACCTGGGGTCTGGGCGGCGACCAGGTTCGCATTTTCGACCGCAAAGTGGAAGGGACGCTTTTAGCGGCGGAACTTTTTGACGCGCTGGCCGCCGGTTTAGGCGCCACGTCGCAGGCGGAGTTACTCGATAAAGCCTGGAAAAATCTCATGGCGTCGCAAAGCCACGACGTCGGTTTGTGCGAATACTCCCGGTATCAGTTGGACAAGCTGGCGCCGTTGGATCGTCTGGAAGATAAACATAATTTTACCTGGGGCGCGTTGGGGTATCAGCATCTTGATCAGGCCCAGGAGCAGGGAAAAGCGGTGCTCAATGCCGCCCTGGATTCACTGGCCGGACGAATTAACACCGCGGATAACAAGCAGGGATCGCTGGCGGTTACGGTGTTTAATCCGCACGGTTGGAAGCGGACAGATTTGGTGCTGACCGGGCGAATATATCCTTTGCCTGAAAATACCCTTGATTTAATCGTTAAAGATCATCGCGGTCAAAGATTGCCTTCGCAGATCGTCAAGAGTACCAAAGACGATAAGGACAACTTGGTTGTGGCGGAAATTGCTTTTTTGGCCTCTGACGTTCCTGCGGCAGGTTATGCCACCTATTATCTGGAGCCGCAGTCCGAGCCGCAATCGGCCGCGGCGTCGGAACTGACTATCGATCCCTCCGGATTCATTCTGGAAAATGAATATCTCCGCGTGAGTCTCGATCCCGCGACGGGCGTGGTGGCCAGCCTCATCCACAAGCCGACCGGACGCGAAACCATTGATGGCAAGCAGGGAGCGTTTCCGCACTTTACCGGAAAGCCAAACCCCAATCTTTCTCTTCGTCCCTCGCCACCGGACAACTACGACAGCGCCACTTCAAAAGCGGAACTGGATTGGGTGGCCCGAGGACCCTTATTTGCGACCGTTCGGGCCAAGCATCGATGGAAATACATGAATTATGAAACCTGGGTGACGCTGACAGCAGGCCGGCCTTATGTGGAAGTCATCAGTCGTGTTTTCGCTCAGGTGCCGCCGCATTCCGATGCCTGGCCGCCGGCGAATATCAAGGAAGGTTATTGGATGTCGTTCGCGCCGGCGTTTGAGGTTTCCCGCGTGCTGCGGGATTATCCTCTGGCCGTCGAAGCGACGGAAAAGAATGCGTTCCACGCCTTGACGTTTGTTGATCTCCTGGGCGATGACCTGGGGCTTTTGGTTCTTCATCCCGGCACGCAGTGGTTTACCCGCAAGGATAACGGTGTATTCTCGAATCTGCTGATGCGAGAATGGGAGTCGCACTGGACGCGGGAATACGGCTGGCCGTTGTATGCGGAATATCGTCATGCACTCAGGCCGCATGCCGCAGAGATGAATAACGCGGAACGCCTGCAGGCGGCAACCGATTTTGTTCGGCCTTTACTCTGCCGTGTCAGTGATGTGCATGAGGGCGATCTTCCGGCTTCCCGAAGTTTCATCGAACTCAAGCCGGCTACGGTGATGTTGTCCGCGTTTCGCAAAAAAACAACGGGCGGATTCGAACTTCGCGTGGTGGAAACCGAGGGTCGGCAAGTGGACACCCATATGGGTATTTCCCTGCCATTGGCGAACGTGATCGAAACCGACTTGCTGGGCCGAAAAATCGGCGATGTTTCCTTGCATGAAAACAGTTTGAACTTTTCCATCGAGCCCTGGAAAATTCGCACGTTCGATATCATGCCTGTTG
>CAZOCV010000027.1:14066-22601 GCA_964578395.1 uncultured Pirellulales bacterium | reverse complement strand
GCCGTTCCCGTGAAACCAGCAGGGGCAGGCCCAGCAGCAGCATGACCATATTGATAATCGGGTCGGTAAAGCGGAAATTACGCTCGCTGACGGCTTCAGCGTATTCGGCGCCGCTGAGATGGCCCAACAACTGGTTCAGTTCGGTAAAACTCATCAGCGTTTTGTAATTGGAATTGCGCTGCAGCCAGAGATATTCAGGGGTAAGGGTCGAACGATATTCCTCAATGGGTTCATCGCCCGCCTCCGTGCGAAGAACGCCCTGGGTCAAGCGCCAGCGTCCGTCGCCCAGCCAGTCGGCCTGTTCGGCGAAAATCTGACCGGTCAGGCGGCCTTCTTCGCGCAGGAGAATATGCACCTTGCGCATGGATTTTTCATCGGGAAGAAATTCCAGAGAGCTGACCAGATTGCCCTTTTCATCGGGCACCAGCCAGAAATAAATCAGGTCCCGCCGGTCCACCTCGTCCTGCTTGCGGTTAAGATCATCAGCCAGCCGCGGCAGGACAACCTCCTGATCCAGCGACATGAGCAGATTGAAGCCCATAGCCAGCAGCACCACCGGGACAATCATGCGTTTGAGGCTTACGCCGGAGGCCAGCACGGCGGTGAGTTCGTTGTTGCGGGTCATGCGGGTCATGGAAAATGTCGCCGCCAGCATGATGACCACGCCGGAAAATTCCCGATAATACAAAAATATCCGCGGCCAGTAATACCGCGCGATGCGGGACATGACCACCAGCGGAGCAACGGTTTCCTCTTCATTTTTGACTTCCAAAAACTCATCGATGCCCAAAAACAAATCGAGCAGCATCCGCAGCAGCAGCACCACGGCCAGAGCGATGCCGAAACTGATGAGAAACTCGCGGGCGACATAGCGGTCCAATATTTTTACGCCCGGATTCCAGGTTTTTCGGTTTGTCAACTTCATGGCTTGGTCAATGTTTGAGCAGCAGTTTGTAAATGGCCAGATTTCCCAAGGCCGCGGCGATAATACCCGACCACAGGAACGCCAGCCCGGCGGTTAAGCCCAGCGAGGAATGCACCGCCAGGTGTTTGCCGGTAAAAATGGCAATCAGGCACAGGGCGGCCGGAATGAAGCTGATTCCGAATGCCGTCAACAGGTGCCCGCTGCGAAAATAGATGCCCAGGGCCGCACCCAGCAGCACCAGCGCTACGCAACTGACGCCGAACGCCAGCCGCGAATGCAGTTCCGCCTTGATTTCCAGGGCCAGCTCATGCACATTTTTCACGAGTTCGGCGTATTGGTGATTCAGATAAGGCGAGGGTTCATTACGCAGCCACTCGGTTAACGCTTTTTGCTGCGTGTGCGGCAGAGAAAGCCCGTTTGCCTGTGCGGCGTAATCGCCCGGCGGCGGCGTCAGGCGGGTGAAAAATTCCCTGGAGAGATGATACGTGCGGGCCTCTCCGCGGGCGGCTTTGGTTACTTTTTCCAGGGTGATGGTTACGACAGGATTATTCTGATCGTATTCCACCGTCAGATCGCCGTCCGCCGCGGTGTATTCCCGCAGAGGCCGGGCGTCGCCGGGATGAAGAAATTCTTTAATCTGGATAGGCGTCGATGTTGTAGCCAGAGGCGCCAGTTGGGCCGTGCGATTTTTGTCCACTTTCTTGAGGGCGAACACGCTGGTCGTACGCTTCAGTTCGCAACCGCCTGCGTAAATGCGGTAAAGCCTTCCCTGATGCCCGGTCATTTCCACAAAACCCTGATGGCGGAACTGCTGATCGCACCATTCGAAGAACATCTCCACCTGCAGTTGCTGCCGCACGTCCAGCAGATTATCCCGCAACGGCCCAAAACGGGTCATGTCATTCTGAATGGCCTTCAAATCGGGAAGATTTTTGAACTTGATGTCATCCTTGAATAAACCGGGAAACGTTATCGCCCAGGTGTCATCTTCTCCCTTGTAGATGGCGCCCGTGGCGTTATCAACGATGGTAGGTGCAATCAGATGCAGGCCGATGTGGTTCTCTTCGCCGGTGACGTCAAATTTTACATACACCCGGCTGCAACTGAAGACCTTTTTCAAATTCAGGCCATCGGAACCGTGGGATAACTGGCCCAGCACCACGCCCGTTAACAAATGCTGATCATAATAAGCCCGGTCGGCGTGAATCAGCACGTCGGGAAACATATCGCCGAGATAGCCCTTTTTCTCGATGGAGCGGAAGAGAAACTTTTCCGCGTCGCTGGCCAGCATGCGTTCGCAGCGGGCGGCGTAATAAGGAATGGCGTGAAACGCCAGAAGAATAGTCGCCAGTCCCACCAGCAGCGCCAGCACCAGGGCGGGATAAATCAGCGTCATCATACTGATGCCGCTGGCTCGGCAGGCGTTGACTTCATTAAAAGCCGACAAACGGCCGTAGTTTAGGGTGGCGGCCAGCAGGGCCGCGATAGGGATGACCATCGTCAGCGTCACCGGCAGGGTGTAGAGGAATAGCTCCGGGACCTGGGCCGGGTCCACGCTGAACCGCCGCAGCAGCGGCAGCATCACTCCCAGCCCCAGAACGCCGCTAAGCACGACCGTCGCCAGGGCGAAGGTTTTCATCAAATCGCGGAAAATATATCGATGTAACGTAAAAACCATTCTGACATTGTTTTACGTTAGCCGCGATTTGTCAAGCCCGCTTGTGGCAGGGGTGTCTGGCCCATATTTTTTCTTTATCCCGGCGAAACCTGTGGTTATAATTTCCGCCATGCCAGTCGGGAATCACGACAAAACGTATAGCCGTCAGTTATCCGGTGGTCTGGTAGGGCTTATTCGGGGCCTTGGGTCAGGCATTTTGGAGGTGGCGGCTCCGTCGCGTTGCGCCGGGTGCGGGGGAAAAATCGACAACCAGGCTGACAATCTTTGTCCTGATTGCTGGGAAAACCTGCGGGAATCGCTGGCGGCGGCCTATTGTCCCACGTGTGGCCATGATTGCGGCCCGTATGCGCTAATTGACAATCGTTGTCATCGTTGCCGCCAGAAGCGGCCGCGAATTACCCAGGTGGTGCGGGTCGGTCCCTATAAAGGGGTGCTGCGGCAGTTGATTCTGGACCTGAAGTTTCGCCATAAGGCGGAATTGGACGCTTTTTTGGGCCGGTTGCTGGCCGAAGCGATTCTCGGCAATCCCTTGTTTGTGGACGTTGATTGGCTGGTTCCCGTTCCACTGCACTGGCGACGCCGCTGGCTCCGCCGGTACAATCAGGCGGAACTGCTTGCCCGTGCGGCCGCCGCCGAATTAAACCGCCAGGGCCGCCGCGTTCATGTCAACGCCGACCTGCTGCGTATCCGTTATACGCCGCCGCAGACGTCGCTGTCCTTCAGTCAGCGACGGGTCAATCTGCACCGTGCTTTCGCCGCCCGCCCGGACGCCCGGTTTCCCGGTCGGCACATCTGTCTCATCGACGATGTGACCACCACCGGCGCTACCCTCAGTGCGGCCGCCTGGGCGTGCAGCAAACTCCATCCTCGACAAATATCCGCCGCGGTGCTTGCCGTGGCGGCTAATGACTAACTTGTTCCTGTTGCGAAAGGATATGCGTTGGGAGTTCAGCCTTCAGGCTGGTCGTTTTATACAAGAAAACGACGTTTTCGATAAGGCCAAGCTGAAGCTTGAACTCCAAAACGGGCTTTCCGCAACAGGAACGAACTTGTCAGTTTCCGCTTTTAAGGTTAGAATGACCGGTGTAATGATTTTGTGAAGTTGGCGGGTCGTGCCCGCCCAATAATTGATGCGTGAATGGTTATGGTCCAAACATTAAACGCCGATGATGCCTTGCTGCTGGTGGTCGATATTCAGGAAGCCTTTTTTTCGCATATTCGCGGCATGAATCGCGTCATCGAGCGCAGCGGTATTATGATTAAAGCGGCGAAATTGCTGGGTGTGCCGATAATTGCCAGCGAGCAATATCCCCAAGGGCTGGGCCGGACGGTTATGGCGGTGCAGGAATCGCTGGGTGATATTCGTTATTATGAAAAGACCGCCTTCAGCCTCTTGGGCGATGCCGCACTGCACGACGCCATCCGCGCTGCCGGGCGGGCGCAGGCCATTCTTGTCGGCATCGAGACGCACGTGTGTATCGCCCAGACGGCGCTGGATTTGCTGGAATCGGGCATAACGCCGTTCCTTGCGGCCGATGCGCTGAGCAGCCGCCGCGTCAGCGACCATCGTATCGCCCTGGAGCGGCTGGCCCGCAGCGGGGCGGTAGTGACGACGACGGAGGCGGCCATTATGGAAATGGTCCGCCACAGCAAACATCCGAGGTTTAAGGTAATCTCTCAACTCATTAAATAAATCAGTGCTCATCCGGCTTCGTTTTTAACTACGCCGTGACGAGTCAGTGTAATCAGTGGCTAAATAATGAATAACCATTTTGCCAATCTCAGTCGTCTGCGTCAGGATGAGCGCCTCCGCCGTCTGGTGCGGCAAACCACACTGTCGCGCGATGATCTCATCATGCCGCTGTTTATCCATCACGGCGAGAACGTCAAACACCCCATCGCCGCCATGGAGGGCCAGTTCCAGTGGTCGGTCGATAATGTAGCCGACTTCGCCCGCGAACTGGTTGCTATCGGTGTGCGGGCGGTGCTGCTGTTTGGCATACCTGCGCACAAGGATGCCGTTGGCTCCGATTCTCTTGATGATAACCGCGGTGTCATCCAGCGGGCGTTGCGGGCACTCAAGCAGGCTGTGCCGGAACTGGTGCTGATAACCGACCTGTGTTTCTGCGAATACACCGATCACGGCCATTGCGGCGTGCTGGTGGAACGCGGCGGTGAGCGGGTGCTCGACCACGCGGCCACACGTGAACGTCTGGTATTGCAGGCCCTCAGTCACGCGCGAGCCGGGGCGGACATGGTGGCTCCCTCGGGGATGATTGATGGGCAGGTGGGGGCCATTCGCCAGGGGTTGGACGCCAACGGCTTGGGCCACATTCCCATTATGGCCTACACCGCCAAGTATGCTTCGAGCTTTTATGGCCCGTTCCGCGAGGCCGCCGGCGGCGCGCCCAGCTTTGGCGACCGCCGCAGCCACCAGCTCGATCCCGCCAACAGCGATGAAGCCCTTCGCGAGGCCGCCGCCGACGTCGCCGAAGGTGCTGATATCCTCATGGTCAAGCCCGCCGGTTATTACGGCGACATCATCCGCCGCCTGCGCGACAACTTCAACCTCCCCCTTGCCGCCTATCAGGTCTCCGGTGAGTACGCCATGATCAAAGCCGCCGCCGCGGCGGGCCGCCTGGATGAAGCCGCCATCGTCCGCGAAACCCTCCTGAGCCTCAAACGCGCTGGGGCGGATTTGATTATTACATACTTCGCCGACACTAAAGAAATTTAATAAGGATTCTGGACGCGCTTGCCGGCCTATCATTTGGTCGAAAGGATTAAATGGAACAGGAATTGCTCAATCCAGAGGAGGGAAATGTCAAACGAAAGTCCTCCGTTAGTCGCACTCTATTTCTTCTCGCGGTGATCACGGTAATCGCATTGGGGATATGTTTTACGTTAATTATATTTTATGCCGTTCCAAATGGTTTAGTTGTTCTTGATTGTACTCCACCTGAGTCAGATTTTCAGGCGGCTCTCCAGGTTCTTATAAAGTTGGGGCTGGGGTCGGGAACCCATACGGCGGTGGATCTTCCACCATCGCTGGGCCATCTGAGCCAAGATGGTAAGGTTAACGCCGTGGTGACTCCCAACGGACGGCTGATTGTCCTATTCAAAACTCATATCGGATGGAAGGAAAATTACGAAGGCTTTGTGTATTCCGACGCCCCGCTAAGGGCGAATGAATTAGGCACAGATTCATATGGTCGCTCTATTATCCAAATCGTCGGCCTTGATAAGGACTATCCGGTTATTCAAAAACAGCTTAGAACCCATTGGTTTGAGGTTTACTTCGATCTCAATTAGCAGTTATGCTCGCCTTGATGTGTAGGTTCATGTCGCCAAGTTTCCTGACAGTGGTGCTGAATAGTTAGTATCTGTTGTGGAGGGATATGCGTTAGGAGTTCAGCCTTCAGGGCGTGTTGCCAAAAAGGTTGCGGTGATGCAGGATGCCATGCTCACGCGAGTGTGAGCAAAGCACTCCGTCTATCCCAGTGACTTTTCGGAGAAGATTTCTGCGGTAAAGAGCAGCACTTCGGTATCAGGTTTGCGCCAGGCATCCGGCGAGAGGCCGGCCTTGTGGCTGCAGCAGTAACTGAGGAATTCTTCCTTGCTCCAGCCGGTCTCGGTGGCGACCTGGGGCAGGAAGCAGCCGCCGCGAAAGCCTTTGCGAATGTAGATGCCGTGGACGCCCAGTTCCAGACTCAGCGGGTCGTCGGTGCGCTCAAGCGGGCTGAGGACAGAGATTTCGATATCGATCTGGCCCAGTTCGGCGGCGGTGACCGGCTCGGCGACGAAGCGGCTGTCGCACAGGGCGGCCAGGGCCATATCGTGCACGGTTTGGATAAGCGGCCCGCCGGGCTGAAAGTTGCCGATGCAGCCGCGCAGCCGGCCGTGATTGTGCAGCGTGACGAAACAACCGCGCTGTTCGTTGAGAACGGGGTCGTCCGAGGTCGCGGGGGCAACCTTTTCGCCGCGGGCCGACTGGGTAATCACCCGCCGGGCCAGGGCTAACAACTGGCGTTTCTGGGCATCATTCATATCGCCTCCAGGGTCAAGGGGCCATATCCGGCATTATCGCCGCTTTCATTCAAAAAGTAGGGTGGTTACGGGAAGCGCCGGGCTTCATGGGCGTCGGTTCGACGCCGGGGCCGTCGGCGGGGATTTCCGCCAAACCCATTTCCTTGCGTTTCTGGTTGTCGGCTTCTATAAGTTGCTGAAATTCCTCTTCCGTCACTTTTTTAACGTGCATGTCAGCGAAGAGAACGTTGCGGTTCTCGCCGTCATGGTTGTCATATTTATCGTGGGCGAGAATCATAATCGAAGACGCCGAGGCATCCAGGTCCGCGCCGCGATAGATGTAGGAACAATCGCCCTCGTCATCGCCGCTGGTAGGACAGACAAACATCATCGGCACAAGGTCTTCGGTCTCAATCAGGGCCTGCAGCGTGGGCGGATTCTTGCCTTGGTAGTCGTTTTGATAAAGGGCTATGGCTTTGCCGATGCCGTTGAGCTGCGTAGCGCATTTAACCTGGTTGGCCAATTCTCGCGCCCGGCCCAGGGCGGGCATGAGGATGCTGACGCCCAGCGCGCCGCCGGCGACCCCGCTCATCGATGATGTGGACATGGTGCCCATCGGGCCTTCGCTGTGATACCGCAGCGTGGTGTCGTCCGCCCAGGCGTAGGCGGTGGAATAAGATATGTTCTGGACCAGATGATCGACCATGGGCAAAATGGCCGGCAGTTGCAAGCCGCCTTGCTTTTGGATGCCCATAACCACCATCGGCCAGAACTGCTGCATGGTGTTGCGCATGTATTTAATGGTGGCGGCAGTGTCTTCATACTGAAAAAGCAGCAGCGAGGGGGGCACAGTGGCTTGCAAGGTTTTCCAGGGAGAACTTTGCAGAAAAGAATTTTCAGGTGCATCCTTGGCAGCGCCAAGCCGTTGACGCATCAGTTCCATCATGGGCATATTTGAACTACATACCAGACGATTATCCTGCACGGTCCAAACCGGCGTCACGCCCAACATCGCCATCGGCGGGCACGACCACACATGCAGCGTCTGCTCGCCGGCGGGCATGGTCTGCACCTGTATCATGCCATCGCTGTTATCATTAATCAGGTTTTCGATTTGCACCATGGCGAGGGTGAACGCCTCGGTATTTGTCAGGTTGGCCGTAATAATGCCGCCGCCCATATAGGCTTCGCTGAGCGTGCCGGGCGTGAATGACTGCAAGATGACGGGGCCGGCGAAACTGGCCAGCAGATCATCACGAATTTTGAAGCCGATTTCTTTTTCCGCTTGCGCCAGGCCTTTTTCCACGTCGGCGAGTTCTTTTTCCGGGACGGCGCTGCGAATGGTTTGCATGATGCAATCGAAAATGCCGGAAGCGTCCACATGGGCCATAGTGACGCCGGTGGCCCGGCTATCAACTTGCGCCAGCCAGGCGGCGTCCACCGGCTTGAACTGCGCCAGCAATCCCTTCCTCGGACCGGTTAGCTCAATGGCTTCATCTATGGATATGTCAGCGCCGGTAAAACGCGCCAACGAGCGGATTTCCCGCATGTTGTTCAGGCCCAGATTTTCCAGAGCCTTTCGCACGTTGGCGAATTCTTCGCCGTCATCGGCATCCATGATGACGCCGATGCGGTTGAGTAAATCCGTCGGTTTGAGGGAAAAGGTATAAATCACCGGCTCCCGTGCCAATTGCCGGAATTGCTCGCCGGCGGCGGCGACGCCGTCCGTAAGGAGGCGAGTAAACTCTGCTTCCGCGGGTTCGCCCATATGCAGCACAAAAATAATTTGTTCACCCCACCAACCCCATACGGCCGCGGCTTCATCTTCGGTGAAGGCCAGCAAAGTTTTTTCCGCCACCTTGATTTCATGGGCGTCGGAAATCATGGCGTTAACCTTGTCCAGCAA
>CAZOCV010000027.1:12621-13966 GCA_964578395.1 uncultured Pirellulales bacterium | reverse complement strand
AAAAAAGTTTTTCCACCGGTTAATATGCTCCACGATTTTGGCCGATTCAGGCCGGCACGCTTCTAAAAAGGATGCCGCTGCTACTAATAGACGCTGTTAGAGATATTTTATCACTAAAAATCCGCCCAATAAAAGCACCATGAATGCTAAGCACAGCCAGTTAAAGTACTTATCAATGAAAGGTTTCATTTTCGGCCCGCCCCAGCGAAACAGGCCGGCAACCAGAAAAAACCGGGCCGAACGGCTTGTGGCCGAAGCGATAATGAACATGGGGAAATTAATCCGCGCTATTCCAGCGGTTATGGTGCAGACTTTGTACGGCAACGGGGTAAAACCGCAGGTAAAAACGATCCAAAAATCCCATTTTTTGTACCATTGGTCGAATTTAACGAAATTTTCCGGCGTTATGCCAATAGCCCCCAGATGGGCGAAAGCCCAATTTTCAATTCCCGCCCAGAGGAAAACGCCGATCAGATAACCTAAAATTCCACCCAGGACACTGGCGATGGAACAATAAAGGGCGAAGCGAAGCCACTTATTTGGACAGCCCAAAGTTAGCGGGGCCAGCAGCACATCCGGCGGCACGGGGAAAAAGCTGGATTCCGCAAAAGCCAAAATGAATAAAGCCCTTGCGCCATAAGGGGTATTGGCCCAGTGCAGCACCCAATCATAAAGCCGCCGATGCAGATGCCAGCGGTTGACCTTCACGGCGTCAGATTGCACAAATGTTATCCTCGGCGGCGGTTATTGATTACTTGACAATCGATTAAAAGTCGGTAAAATAATCCAAATCGACGTATCTGTCAAGTTCAACATAAGCGGCAGGGCCTGATGTTCGATTGTCGCATATTTTATACAACTCGTTTTGCACGAAAATGTTAGAACGTTTGGTGGAACAGGAGACGTCATTGCAGCGGTCGGTTTTGAACAATACACAGAAGGATAACTTACAACTGGGGGTGATGCTCCGCCCCCCGGCCAAGATTAATCTTTCGCTGGTTATTCGTCATAAACGCACCGACGGATACCATGAACTCCATTCGGTAATGTCCACATTGGATTTAACCGATGATTTGGCCATAAGTTTTTCGGATGAACCGGGGATTCACTTAGTATGCAGGGGGCAGGATTCTCCTGTGGGGCCGGATAATCTCGTTTGGCGGGCGGCGCAGCTTTTTTGTGATTATATAAACATGACTCCTGCTTTGGATATAATACTCACAAAGAGAATTCCGGCCGGAGCCGGCTTGGGTGGGGCCAGCAGCGATGGAGCCGCCTGCCTGATGGGGCTTAACGCCTTATACGAAAAGAAGTTAAATAATAATGAGTTGGCTTCTCTGGCGGC
>CAZOCV010000027.1:0-12521 GCA_964578395.1 uncultured Pirellulales bacterium | reverse complement strand
TGCTGGACGAAGGCGTCAACACGCTTACGCCCACGACCATGCAGCTATTTCCCTTGCTGGACAAGCTCCGTCGCCGCATCGAGGGCAAAGGGATTGGGCCGGTGCGGATGTCCGGCAGCGGTTCGGCTTTGTTTGTCACTTCTGAAAACCCTGCTTTGCTTCAACAGTGGCGTTCTCAACTAATGGAAGAAGATGTCATCGGGATTCACATTGTACGGTTGGGCGTCTCGACTTTCAACGAACGGGAGGTGCATCATGCAGATTTCTGAAATTCGCGTCAAGTTGGTGGAAAATCGCAGTGATCGGCTCAAGGCTTTTTGTTCCATTACATTCGATAATATGTTTGTGGTGCGCGACTTGAAAATTATCGAAGGCGCGGGAGGCTACTTTGTCGCCATGCCCAGCCGTAAACTGGCGGATCGATGCCGTAAATGCGGCGCTAAAAATCATCTTCGGTCACGCTTCTGCAATGAATGCGGCGCCCGCCTGGGAGACAACCGCGCTGCGGGGGGACAACGGGTCAAGCTTCATGCCGACGTTGCTCATCCCGTGAACACGCAGGCCCGGGAATATATCCAATCTTCCGTGGTGGAGGCGTACGAAAAGGAACTGGAACGTTCGCAGCAGCCCGGCTATGTGCCCACGCAACTGGGCGATGATTATGACGATGAAGATACGGATCATTATACCGCGGCGCACGCTCCGGCGCCACACGAAGTATCCGCGGCCGCGCCTTCTTCCGCGAGCGCTTCTGCGGAATCCAAGCCTGAGAATTCCTCCGGTCACGCTTCCCCGACCGGCGGCTTTAAGGATGGCATTTTCTGACGGCGGCGAAAAAAATTAATCGCGTTCCTCTGTCGGTGCATCAGGGGTACGCCAAATCGAAAATCTCAGAACATTGGCGCGCGATGCTTTGCGTTTCGGCGGCGGAAACGCTTGATTCGGGGGAGAGTTGATTAATAAAGCTGATATCCTGGCCCATGAACGATGCCACTTCAAGGTCGGGAGTTTCGGCTAAAACGGCGGGAGGCTGGAGTTTTTCTTTATCAATGGGGTCGCCCAGTTCATCGAAGGCGACGATGACTTCGGGGCGAAACGGATCTTTGCGGCTGTGGCGAATAACCACCGCCCAGCGGCCGTTGCGAAGTTTGAGTTTGGCTCCGATGGGCAGCGGCTGCATCATCGAGGCAAAAACCTTCAGCAGAACCGGATCATAATAATCCTGGTATTCGCCGTGAAGCATTTCGAAGAGAACGCAAACGGGATTTTTGGCCTGCTGATAAATTTTTTGTGAGATAGCGGCGCTATAGGCGTCGGCGATGCGTACGATACGGGCCAAAATGCCGATGCGGTCGCCGCTGAGGCCGTCCGGATAGCCGTCGCCGCGCTGGTTTTCATGGTGCTGCCGCACGATCTGTTTGACCATGGGGTCGATGCGCTCCGGCAGAAGTTCCGCGCCGGTTTTGGGATGAGCGCGAATGGCGGCTTTTTCTTCTTCGGTGAGAGGTTCGGCTTTATGGTAAAGCTGTTCGAGCGGGACCATGCCGATGTCGTGAAGAAGAGCTCCGGTGGCCAGGGGCAGCAGGTCCATGGCGTTATGCAGAGACGAAGCGGCGGTCAGGCGTTCGCGTTCCTGTTTGATATAATTTTTAACGGTATTGCCGATGAGCAGACTGAGATAAAAAACGTTGGCGCTGTGTTCCTGCAGGTAATCGTCCCAACTGGTGCTTTGCTCGATAATGGCGGTGGTGACGGGATTGGCGCAGATATACGCCAGCATTTCCTGGACAATGGTTTCGATGCCTTTGATGTTGTTGCCGTCCAGGGTTACGCCGCTGCGAACGACGGTACTGACCTTGCCGGTAACCTGTGAAACGGTTTTTCGCACCCGAAGGGAGGTTTCCTGGTCTTTGCCGGTGTTTTCAAATTCAATGATTTGATCAAGCAGCGGGTCCAGCACCTGCACCTGCAAATCCGGAAAGCGGCGGCGCAGCGCCTGGATATCATTTTCGCTGAGCACTCGTCCATGCGGCAGCAGGATGCTGAAGCGATTGACCACGTTGCCGGCAAGCTGCATGCCCGGCGTTACGTCGTTGATGTGTAAAATTATTGGCATCTGACGCTATCCTTATCGTGTGCCGGACGCCACATCCAGGCCATCCACACTCGACTGTTAATAGATTATCGACCATCCTTAACCTTTTATGCACTGCTATTTTCGGTAGCTGCGCCAAACGATGCCGGAGAGATAATATTTCAGGTAAAAGACGTGAAGGGAGCACGTAAGTTCCCGGATTATCGGTCCTTGCCGCAGCGGAAATGGTCAGGCCATATGGCTAAGGTGTTTTCTCCGCCACTTGCCGGGTGAATCCCCCGTGAGTTTTTTAAAAACACGAATAAAATAGAACATATCGTTATATCCGGAGCCAACGGCGGCTTCTTTGACCGAAGCGCCATGCAGCAGCAGTTCTTTGGCCTGAGAAATCCTGAAGGTCATCACCATTTCCCGAGGATTACGGCCGGAGTATTTTTTGAACAGGCGCTGAAATTGCCGGGAACTGATGTTGAACTGGCTGGCCATATCCGGGATGCTTAAGGCTTCCTGGGCGTTCGCCTGTAAAAAATTAACGGCATTCTGGACCAGTTTGGCTTCTGTCAGATGGGTCTCCGAATAATGCCGAAGACTGAATAAATCCAAAACAAGTTTTTCGGTGATGATTTTTCGTTCTAATAGGGAAGCGTGATCCTCTTCCTGAATTAAAACACTAAGCTGCTGATACGCCTTTTCAAAAACATTCATGGCGCCGCGAATAAGAGGCTGTTCCGGATTCATAAAACCCAGTTTTGCCAACTGATGAGCTTCGGGGCCGTCCCAAACGATGTACTCGGAATCCCACGATTCAAAAGGTATATAACGATGGGGTACATCAGGGAATAGAAAAAACACATCTCCCGTGGTCAGTCGCAGTTCGCCGGTTGGCGGGGTAGTAAGTGTGCCATCCCCTTTTTTGATATAAACAGCGGCGTAAAGTCCTAATAGTCTCAGGATGGCCCGGCGGTTATATTCGATGTTATGACCCAGGCGATCTACCCATAACCCCAGATTACGTTCCAGTTGCAGGGGGGTGCGGAAAATAGTTGACCGTTGCGCCACCTCTCCATTCGAAGTGTCCATGTTTGTGTTCGGCGTGTCCATATCATGAATATATTCAACCGCTAAATAATTATCAAGAAGGAAAAGAAGAGGCAGGCGGAAGGTAAAAAATGTAAGAGAATACATAAAATTTTGGAAAAGCGCCTTGTCTTCCATATGTCCATACCGTAGGATAAGGCATAAGCAGGAATTGTCACAAACCCAAGCGGATTCTGGTTGTAATAGTGAAAACCAGTATGTCAGGCGGCCGGCACGGACGACGGAACGTCCCAAACAAAGATACGAATACGTGATAACAAAAACTCCACATGTGCTGTTTATGGCCGATACGCGCGTGGCGCTCACCCGGGATTTGCTGCTGGGTATCGCGCGGTATATCAGTCAGCATAACCGGTGGTTTATCGAGCGTAATGTCTATGATTATTTCCAGCGGGCGCAAATTAACATCTCTCACATAAAAAACATCAAGCCCGACGGCATTCTTTGCTTGAATTTACCGGTCCGTCAGGAGTATTTTGAGGATGAACTTTTGGCGACAGGTATTCCCATGTTGCTCAAAAGCCTCGGCCACACCCGCCCCGGCGCTATCAATATCGTCAGTAATCATCGCATGATTGCTCAAATGGCCGCCGAGCATCTTATGAATCTGGGGCTGCACCATTTTGCTTATTGCGGATTTGAGGAAATACCCTGGTCGCATAAGCGTCAGGAAGCGTTTTGCGAAAAGATTGCGGCCGGGGGCTATCAAGTCGAAGTATTCAAACCAAAACGGCGGCGAAGTAAAAACATGTTGTCGTTCGATATCCAGGAATTATCCGCCTGGCTAACGTCATTACCCAAGCCGGTGGGGATTATGGCCTGTGACGATGATTGCGGCCTGTATATTCTTGAATGCTGTCATATAGCGGGCATCAATGTGCCGGTCGATGCCGCCGTGATCGGCGTTGATAACGAGGAATGCATCTGTAAATTATGCGATCCTCCTTTAAGCAGTGTGGCCCGCGATCCCCAAACCGCCGGTTATGAGGGCGCTCACCTGCTGGATGGCCGTATGCGGGGGGAAGCCATTGCCACGGAAAATGTGGAAATTGAGTCGCTGCACGTGGTGCAGCGGGAATCCACGGATGTTTTGGCGGTGGCGGATCCCCTGCTGGTGTCGGCCATTCAAATCATTCGTCGCAATGCCGACCGTCCCATGTCCGCCGAGGAAGTGGCCGAAATACTGATGGTTTCCCGCCGCAGTCTGGATATCAAATTTAACCGGCATTTTGGGCGCACCGTTCATGAAGAGATCAATCGCGTTCGTATCGAGCACATCGCCCGGACCCTGCGTGAAAGCACTCTTTCCGTAACCAAAATCGCTTATAACAACGGATTCAACGGCGCCGATCATCTCTGTAATTTTTTCATTCGCCATCAGGGTGTTTCGCCGGGTGAATATCGCAGTAAATTTATATTAAGGGGAGGGATGAACGGCTGATGATTTCGGAACAGAAAGGACGATGAGACAGGTGATGGCATTCCTCTTCTGAGTCCGATGTCCTGATGGTTGAATATTAAAGGAAAAGGTTTTTTGTCATAACGGATGTGATAAAAAAAGATAGAAACGGCGGCGAAAGGGCCGCCATTATGATATTTTTTGGAGAACAGATTATGAAGCGGTTGATGCGATGTTTTGGAATGGCCATTTTTATCGGTTTTTGCCTGGGTTGTAGCACCGATGGCGGCTTGACGATAACGAATAACCTCAACGAAAATCCTTTCACGGTTTTTTCGGCGGCGGATACCGCTGCTCTGCAAAAAAGCGGCATCACGGCGGTGGAATACGCCGCGGACGCCGCCATGGGTAATCCGGAAGGGTTTCGGCTGGAAAAAATCGGCGCTGACAAAATTAAAATCAGCGCCGCTGATATTGCCGGCATCAATTATGGCATTCAGGAATTGTCCCGCCTGGCCGCGGGAGGCGAGCCGTTCGCCGCAGGTTTCCGGTTCGAAGATGCGCCCGATTTTGAACTGCGCGGCACGGTGCTGTTTCTGATGAAGGAGGGGTCTTACGTGTATGTGCTCACGCCGGAGGAATTTCCCTGGTTTTACGACCGGGACCTGCTGACCCAATACTTCGATTATCTTCAGGCCAACCGGTTCAACACCCTGTTTCTCTGGACGGGGCACTTGTTCCCCAGCATTGTGGAGATGCCCGAATATCCGGAAGCATCCGATTTGAGCCGCGAGGAGGTTTTGCGTAATCAGGAGCAATTCCGCTGGTTCACCGACGAGTGCGCCAAACGTAACATCAGCGTCCTGCTGCATTTTTACCAGATTCACGTTTCGCCCGCCATGGCCAAAGCGCATAACATTCCCACGCATAACCGCGAGCCATCGGAATTCCTGGCTAAATATACCGGTTATGCCATAGAGCGGTTTTTGACGGAATTCAAGGATGTCGGCTTGTATGTCTGTCCGGGCGAGGCGCTGCGGACGCATTTGCAGCCGGCCTGGATTCGCGACGTGATTTTACCCGCCGTCCGGGCGTGCGGGCATAATCCGCGCGTGGTGGTGCGCGGCTGGGAGATGGACCGCGAACAGTTTAAAAAGGAAGTCGGCCATGCGTATGACAACCTGTTTACCGAATACAAACACAATATCGAAATGATTGTCAGCCCCACGCCGTCGGATCAGCATGAAAAATGGTTCGGCATCGGCAAAAAGCATATTGTCAATCTGCATGAAATTTCCGACATCAAACCTTTTCGCTGGGGCAGCCCGCTGTTTATCCATGAAATGGTTACGAACTGGAAGACGCTGGGCATGGACGGCGCGGAAATTTACGGCATGGTCAGTTGGCGCTGGCCTTACGCCCTCGATAAACTCGAATCCGGGCAGGATAGCTATTGGCCTCAAGGTAAAAAGATAACCACCTTCGACCGCGACTGGATCTGGCTGGCGGCGTTTGGCCGGTATCTCTGGAAGGCAGACCGCGACGCCGAAGGGGAAAAAGCCTATTGGAACCAGCGTCTCGCCGAACGGTTCGGTAGTGAGAACGCCGCCGATGCGATTCGCCAATGGTACGATGTCACTGCGCCTCTTCTGCCCGGCTGGCAGAATCTGTGCAGCAACTTCAACATGAACTTCTGGCCCACGCCCCTGGCCCGCGAACAGGAACTTGATCGGCTGATTATGGCCCGCGGCGAAGACCAGCCCGGATTTCGATCACGGTCGCTGCATCCGACCCGCCCGGTGGACGATTTCTTCTTCCGGCGGTATCAGCAGCGGTTTAATGAAACCGGCCTGACCGACCGCTATAGCATGGCCATCGCTGATTATGGCCGTGCCCTGGCGGCGGGCAATACCCGCTGGGAGCGGATGCGGCCGGACCGCATGGCGACGCTGTTCGTGGAACTGGCCCAGGAAAGCCTGGACCTGGCCCGGCAGGCCGCGGCGGCGGGCACAACTCGTACCGATGAACTGCAGCGTTTTATTACCGACAGCGAAGCGCTGCTTTATACCTGCCAGATGTATCAGGGTCTGGTGATGGCCGCGATTGAAAAACGGCAACTGACGCTGACGGAAAATCTGGCCCACGGCGACGCCCTGCTTGCGCATCTGGATAAGGCGGTGGCCGCTTACGATCGTCTCGTCGAGTTGACCGATAAAACCTACATCACCGCCACGGATATGACGATGGATCTCAACTGGCGCAACGGCGCCCAGTCGGTCCGCAATCAGCGACGGCGCGAAAGCGCGTATATTGACGCCCTGCGGCTGAAATTTGAGAAAGGCGTTTATTGGATCGAGGCCGAAGACATGACGGGCGTTTTCCAGAAGGATAATAATCGCGGCGGCTATTACGGCCGGGGCTTTGCCTCCATCGCTCCCCAGGACCAGCGTCAGGAGGATGCCTCTTTGCGGGCGACGGTTACGATTAAAAAGGCCGGCAAATACGCGGTCTGGACCCACGGCCTGATTGTGCCCCGCGAGGACAATCGCGCCTTTACAGTCAAGGTCAATGACGCATCGTTTGGCCCCGTCTGCAACCAGAAAGATACGTTTTGGCCGACGGCATTCCGCGGCTATTACTGGGGGCGGTTTATCTGGCAGCGCGGCGGTTATGTGGATTTGCCCGCCGGCGAGACGGAGATTGTCGTGACGCCCACCGGTGCCGGCTACGTCTGCCCCGACGCCGTGGTTCTTATCGAAACCTCTCAGTCCTATGAAGTGCACATGTTAGGCGAGCAAACCGATAAGGATTTTGATCTGGGCGGCTGATGCGGGAATAACGTATATCGACATCTCGGAAAAGACTCGCCGCGTAAACAACAAAAAAGGCCTGATGAACGCATCAGGCCTTTTACTTGCGGGAGAAATCACCCGACTAATTCTTGCCAAAGACGATTTTCCAGGCGGCGTTCTGGTTAGCGTCGGCGTCCAGGGATAGCTCGACAAGGTTGTGGCGATAATTGCAGGCCCGGACGTCGGCGCGGGCGTTGTCGGCGGAGGCCGAAACGGCTGCAAACCCGTTGGCGGCGATAATGACCTTGTAGGTTTCTCCGCCGACGACCTTGGATGTTCCCGCCAGAATCATCGTGTTAGCGTCCCATTGGGGATAGTGCGTCATGTCCAGGTAGCCCTGCATGATGTGGCGGTTGGTGGAGACGAACTGGGGATTGGGCTGGACTTTATGTACGGCCATCGTGCGGGCTTCGCCGGGACGAAGGTTCTGGGTGAGTTCATCACTGCCTTTAAATTTGCCCACCATGCGGTTGTTCCAGAAGTCATAAATGTAGTAGTGGGCGTCGGGGTCGAGGCCCAGGCCGCCGAAGGCCGGCGGGGTGCTCAGGCTCACTGAAACCGTCGCCGGGGCGGGGACGACCGAGTCGCCCTTGTGGGTCAAGACATTCCAGTCGCCGCTCCATTGGCCTTCCTGCACGGCCGTGTTGTAAAACGTCAGCAGGTGCCAGTCGGGATTGACCGCGAAATCAAAAACGCGGGGGTATTCCTGGTCGGTCGTGAAGGCGTCGATGGGGCGGGCCGTCTGGGGCGTCGTCGGCATGGGCAGCACGCGGGAAATGATACGCAGATGTTCGTCGGTAAATTCCGAGAAGCTGTTGGCCAGGAGCACACGGCCGCTGGCGACGCCCACCATGGTAAACATGGCCCGGACGCCGTCACAGCCGTCGGGCACGGCGTGGAAGGGGTTCTTGCTTTCGGGGTCGATGTTGAGGATGACGCGGTTCTTGTACCAGCGCAGGGCCGGGATGGAGATAACGGCCGGATTGATGCGGTCGGAGTCGCCCAGGGTCCGCTGCGAGGTGACCACACCGATAGTGATGTCGGAGCCGACGTCGAGATTGCGTTCGTGGATGTAATAAGGATGGCCGAAGCCTTCGGCGGCGATTTCGTACATGCGGCGGTACGTGCCGGCGGCGGTGGCGTAGGGGTCTTCCATGCCGCCTTTATCCGGGTAGGCCGATTCGGGGTAATCGAAGAACCAGCCGCGGACGCCGGCGTCGCGGAAGTTTTTATAGACGTCGCGCATGTGGGCCACGAAGTCCGGGTCGGTGTAGTCATAGCCCCAGCGGGACTCGACTTTGTTGCTCTCATAAATCCAGTGTTTTTTCTCCATGACGGCTTCGGGGCCATCATTAAAGAGCATGTGGCCGGGGAATTTCTCGGCGTAATCCACCGAACGTATGCACGACTGGCAATAGTGCAGGGGGATACCGCCGCGGTCGATGATGGCCTGGGCCCATTTTTTGGTGGTCTCGTAGGGCGGCCGCAGGCACACGCCGGTGCTGTTCTGGTTGGCGTGCATTTGCCAATGTTCATCGTCCCACCAGCCCTGCTGATTGTTGGCGGTGTAGGTGTCGGGGATGAGGCGGATGGCGATGCGGGTATATTTTTGGAAGTTGCGTTTGATGACCTGATCCATCTCCCAGACGGTGCCCGGTGAGTCGTTGATCATCGGACCAGCGCCATAGGCCCGATTGCCGGCAAACCACGCGCAGATGGTGGGGAAGTCGTAATAGTCCAGCTTGACGCCCTGGGCGTCCTTTACGCGGCGGGCATAAGCTTCCAGGGCCTCGAAGGGGCAGGCGATGGTGAAATCCAGATAATATTTTTCGTCGGGCAGGTACGTTGTGCCGGGATCGACGCGCTTGCCGACGGGGTCCTGGCTATACAGGGCCAGGGCCAGGCCATCGGATTGCTTTTTGGCCGAGACGTATTTTTCAAATTCGTGATAGGTCAGGCCGCCGAAGACCAACGAGGTGTTGCCGCCCTGCGGCCCGAAGGTGACCAGCAGGTTATTGTCGCAGGCCAGTTCGTCGCCATGCCGCACGCGCGTCAAAACATCGCCGCTGTTGCCGTCGAGCAGGGAAAAATGTTCGCTCATGTCGCGTCCGGCAAAGGCAATGGCGTCGGCCATGGGGTGCATGTCCATGATTTGAAAGGGTTTGTCCAGCGTGTTTTTCAGGCCGGTGTTAAAGACGACAAAACCCTCACCGTCGTAGAGAGTGATTTCCAGCAACAACGTGGGCTTGCCGGGAGCGGTGGAAGTAATCAGAAGTTTTTTACCTTGACCGAGAGCGTCCGAGACCGCTGTCGTATCCGCGGTATGGCGGTAATCCGGCTGGGCGGAATCCCATTCGTTGATGCGCAGGTGAGCGCCTTGCACCACGGTTTGGCCGTGGGCATCGCTAATCGTATATTTTCCTTGGGTTAAATTATAATCCACACGCACGTGGGTATTGGCCAGGGAAAAGGTGTCGTTGTTTTTATTCATGGTTACCTCGGCTGAGGCTATTGAATGCAATAGCAAAACAATTGCCAATATCCATCCCCCGGTTATCACTTTCGGTAGAAATTTCATTCATGTCTCCTGAACTTGAGAAGAATATAATCCAAGGTCTCACTTATTTACACGACAATCCATTGATAAAATCATAGACGGCTTTACGGGTGGTTTTTTTATCACGTTTTTGTAAAGTATATTTGCCCCCTTCGGTCATGTTCATAACCGGGGAAAACTGCGAGTCGATAATCAAACCGTCATGGCTGAGGTCGTCCCACATCCGCTGATAATACGCCTGATAATTCGCGGGCGTGAAATCACAGGCAATGAGCACGAGCTTGCCGGCGATGCGGCGTTTGAGTTCGGCCAGACCCTTGACGTCGTGCAGGGCGTAGATATTCAGGCCGACAAGTCCTTCCGTGGCCAGTAAGTTATCAATCTGGTGGTTGGCCGTGCCGCAATAGTGCAGGATGCCGCCGCCAAACGTCTGTAACAAGCGGGCGTTGTAGGGGACCACAAACTCCCGGTAGGAGCGCGGGTCCATGAGCACGGCGTCGTCATCGGCAACCCACAGGCCGCAATGGCGTCCGGTGTAAATCTGCTGGTCGCCGAAACATTCGCTGGTCGCTTCGCCGATTTCCTGTTTTTGCCGGCGAATCCATACAATCAGCGATTCGGTGATTTTGTCCATCAGTTCGTGAGCGGCCGCAGGATTGTCGGCCATCAGGTAAATCAGCTTGTCGTAGCCCATAAGCTGGTTGGCGGTAGCCAGCGTTCCCTGGCAATCCGTGATGGAGATGGGCAGAAAGCTGTTCGCCTTCATGTAGCGAATGGTTTCGATGACGCGGGGCATCAGGCCGTCCTTGTCCGGATCGGCGATTTTCATGGCCTTGATGTCGGCGATGCTGTTTATGGCCATTTTCTGCATGTGGACGGCCGGGTCCATCTTGGCCGGAAAATCCACCTGAGCGCCTAACGCCGAGGCGAGCACGCCCGTGCCGAACCACGGCAATAGATAAGGAACGAAATCATCGTCGATCGCGACGATCTGCTCGTAATAGCACGCTTCCTGAAAACGGGTCATTACGGCCGGGTCCTGGCAGTAATTATCTGGGATTTCATCGGGGTCCAGGCCAAAGCAATGATAGAAGGCGCTGTTGACCAGAAACGGCGGCGCCTGGTCTGGGTCAAAGTTAAACACCCGCTCGGTTTTGACTTTCACCTTTTCCAGCCGTTGATGGAATCGTTCTTGAAAATCTTGCATGGTTACTCTGTCACTTCCTGACCGGCCACGCCAGTGGCGCTGGCGACGAATCGTTTGTTCCGGGATGCCTGCTTAGGCGCCAGCAGGCTGTTCTCGATTTCTTCCAAAGTTTTGCCCTTGGTTTCAGGGATATACAGCTTGATAAAAATTGCGCCCAGCAGGCAGACAAACCCATAAATCCAGAAAATGGCCGCCATACTGAAAATGTCTTCCATGATGGGGAAGGTGTACTGTACCGTGAAGTTGGCCACCCACAACGACAACACCGCCAGCGACGTCGCCAGGCCGCGCACGCGATTGGGAAATATTTCCGCAATGACCACCCACACCACCGGCCCCAGCGTCGCGGCGAAAAAGGCGATCATCAAAAGAACCATGATCAGCACGAACACGCCTGCGACATGGAGATAGAAACAGGCGCCGATAAGGAAAAAGGCGATCACCAGCCCGACCGACCCCCAAAACAACAACCGCTTTCGGCCGAGTTTATCCACCGTCGCCATGGCTACGATAGTAAAGGCGAAATTGGTCAGACCGATGATCAACAGGTTGAAGAGCACGCCGCTGACGCCGTAGCCGGCGGCCTTGAAAATATTGTGGGCGTAACTAAAAATCACATTGATGCCGCACCACTGCTGATACACCGCCAGCACCATGCCGATAAGCAGAATGCGTCTTAAGCGGGGCTTGAGCAGTTCGGCCAATTCGTGGTGCTTGGAGGTTTCGTCCAGGGTTTCATTGATATGGACCAGGGATTGCTCGGCGTACGCCAGGCCCCCGACGCGCTCCATGATGGCTTTGGCTTTATGCGCTCGTCCCGCCCGGCAAAGCCAACGCGGGCTTTCAGGGACGGCAAACAAAAACAGGAAAAACAATAGCGCCGGAATCGCTTCCACGGCGAACATCAATCGCCATCCGGTTTGGCCGTTCCAGGTATCCAGCAGCGCTGCACCAGCGACGCCTTCAGGAATCGGATGCGACTGCAAAATAAGATAATTCACCAGTTGCGCCAGCAGGATGCCGATCACGATGGTCATCTGGTAGAGCGAAACAAACCGGCCGCGAAGATGGGCCGGCGACACCTCGGCGATATACATCGGCGAAACCGTGGAGGCGATCCCCATGCCGATCCCGCCCAGCAGCCGATATAAGACAAACTGCGTGAAGGTGGGCGCGTAGCCCGAGCCTAGCGCCGACACCAGAAACATCAGCGCCGAACCATACAGCATTTTTTTTCGGCCAAAGGTATCCGCGGATTTGCCCGCCACCAGGGCGCCGATAATGCACCCGACAATACAACTGCTCACCGCCCA
>CAZOCV010000026.1:0-22923 GCA_964578395.1 uncultured Pirellulales bacterium | reverse complement strand
CAGGCGCGCTGGCGGCTGGCCGGGCAAAACTGGCAGCCGACAGGTGTCACCCTCAGCAGCATGGACCCCAATGTTTATACTCTGCAATTCAGCAGTCTTGACGCCAAGTGGGTCGCGCCGGGGCCGCAGACTGTGGTCGTTTATCCCGGTCAGACCACGACCGTCAGCCCCGTCTTTACGGCGGCGAAGAACGCCGTCTTTGTCGATCCCGAAGGCAGCAATACCTCCGGTAACGGCGACAGCGATGCGCCGTACGGCACGATTCAGTGGGCCATTGACCGAGCTGCGGCCGGCGAGACGATTATCGTGCAGCCGGGAACGTATAGCGGCACAGGCAATGTCGATCTAGATTTCCGCGGCAAGGCGATAACCCTGCGTTCGGCGGAAGGGGCCGCGACGTGCATTATCGAATGCAACGGCTCCGAGTCGCATCCTCACCGGGGCTTCTGGTTCCATAATGGCGAAAAGGCCGCTTCCATCGTGGATGGCCTTACCATTACCGGCGGCTGGGCCACGGTCGGCGGCGGCATTTTCTGCGATGAGGCCGACCCCGTGATTCGCAACTGTGTTATTAAAAATAATACCTCGCTTTATTCCGGCGCCGGAGTCCGCTGTAATAATGCCGCGCCGGTCATTGAAGATTGTGTGATTAGCGAAAATCATGCGCAGATGTGCGGCGGCGGTATTTTTTGCCATGCCGAAAGTGAACCCGCCATTACCCGCACGGAGATTCGCGCTAATACCGCCGATGGCTGCGGCGGCGGTGTGTATTGCTGTGTGGACAGCGCCCCGACGTTGACAAACTGCCTGATTGTGGAAAATGAGGCGGCCTCCACAGGCGGCGGCGTTTACACCGGGCAGAACAGTACGCTTACGATGAACTTCTGCACCATTGTCGCCAACCAGGCCAATATCGGCGCCGGCGTTCGTGCCTATGGCGCCCAGGCGGCGCTGGCCAACTCCATCATCTGGAATAATACCAGCCGTCTGACCGGCCGGCAAATCGACACTGTCGCGGCGGGCGTGAGCCTGTCCTGTTGCAATGTGCAAAATAGCGGCGGTTCCGGCGATAGCTGGGACGATACGTATGGCGTTGACGCCGGCGGCAATATGGATATGATTCCGCTGTTTATCAATCCGGAAGCCACTCAAACACTGGCGACGGATTACCATCTCAGCGTTATTTCACCGTGTATCGATGCGGGCGACCCCAATGTTTCATGTGTTGAACCTGCGCCCAACGGCGATCGTGTCAATCTCGGCGCGTATGGCAATACGCCTGGGGCCGCCGCCACGCTGGACAGCGACTCGGACGGCCTGACCAACCCGCTGGAAACCCGCTGGGGGCTGAATCCTTACAGCGTTGATTCCGATAGCGACGGCTTGAGCGATGTGCTGGAAATCATTCTTGCCGACGCCGACACGGCCTATTTCCCCTTCCAGCCCGCTACCGCCACCGGCGTGGACTTTAACGGGTCTATTGTGGATACCGATTACGACGGCCTCGACGATTTCGCCGAAGCTAACTATGACGGTGATCCTGCCTACAATCCTTATAATTTGACCACCGGCGCGGGCACGGACCCCAATGCCCTTTGCAGGGATACGGATAATGACGGCATGACCGACGGCGCCGAAGTCAAATACGGCTTCAACCCGCTCAATCCCGCCGACGCGGACCTGGATAAGGACGGCGATGGTTTCAGCAACCGCGCCGAATGTCAGGCCGGCAGTAACCCGCTGGATAAAAACAGCGTGCCGCCCCTCTTTAACGTGGACTTTGAACTGGCGCAACTTACCGGCGGTGAACTCGGCCTTGGTCGCGTCCGCCTCTCGGTTGAAATCCTCGACACGGATGACATTGAGTCGGTCACGTTCGCCTGGCCCGGCAACGCTGAGATTTCCCTGCCGCCGCGGTCGCAATACACCGCCGCCGACCTGCTCGGCGAAATGGCCCCGCATGATGTAGCGGGCCTGGAAGCGGCTTTCCCCGCCGGCGTTTATACCGTTACTCGCCATTACTCCGACGGCCATAGCGACGCCGCCATGTTTGAGCACTGGTACGGCCCCTATCCGACGGCGGCGGTAAATGTTTACCCGCTCGATGAGCAAGCCGATGTCGCCCTGACGCCGACTCTCAAATGGACCGGATCGGTCTCACGCATCGACATCTATGATAGCGGTTCGGACGCCCTGGCCTATACCGCTGCGGTTTCCCCCGGCGTCACGACCGTTGCCCTTGCGGCCGATGTCCTTACTCCGGCGACCACGTATCGTCTGGAGTTGACCAATCGTAACGGTTTGACGCCGCATCTGGCTCACACCGCCGTTTCAATATTTACTACGGCTGCGCCGGTGATTATCTATGTTGATGATGATGCCACCGGCCTGGATAACGGTACGAGTTGGGAAAACGCCTATAACACGCTGTCGAAAGCGCTGACGCATTGCGAACCGGGCGCGCAAATCCGCGTCGCCGCGGGAACCTATTATCCTCAAGCGACGATTTTTACTTTGCTTACGTCTGATGATTCCCAAGTGACGTTTATTCTGAAAGAAAACGTCAGCATTATGGGCGGTTACGCCGGTTTGAGCAATCCCGACGCACCCGACGTACGCAGTGTAATTGATTATCCCAGCTATTTCAGCGGTCATGGTGTTCAGGCCCGTCACATTTTCACTGGCGCACACGGCGCGGTGCTTGACGGTTGTGTGATTGATGCCGGTGACGCCGCCGGCACCCAAGCTGGCGATAATATCGGCGCCGGCCTGCTCTGCGTGGACGCTGATATGAATGTCAGTAACTGCATCTTCCTTCGTAACCAGGCCGAGTACGGCGGCGCCGTTGGTGTTGTGAATAGTAATGTGCAACTGACAAACTGTCTCTTCGTCGATAACACCGCCGATTACGGCGGTGCGGTATGCACCCTGAGCGGGACGGTTACGTTAACCAATTGCACCCTGGCGGATAACTCCGCCAAGGATTACGGCGGCGGCGTGTTTACCTGGGAAGGTTCTTCGCTGCTGCAAAACACCATCGTCTGGAATAACACCGCTCCGCGCGGCAAGGGGCCGCAACTGGCCCTGGCGGAAAACGGCCACCTGACCGTCAACCGCAGTTGCATCAAGGGCGGCGAGGCCGGCGTGTATCGCGCTTCCGGCACGACGCTGACCTGGGATGCGGCCAATATTATTCGTTCGCCGAGGTTCAGCGCGGATTCCGCCGGAAATGGCAATCTGGCGGACAGGGTAGCGCAGTATGTATCCGGCAGCTTCTCGGTCTGTGTCGATGGCGGCGACAATGCGGCCGTTGCCTCCGCTACGGATTTACTCGGCAACAGCCGTATTTATAATGATGGCATCGTGGATATCGGGGCGTTTGAATTTCCGGGGCCGCGTGCTCTGCCGGACACCTCGGTTATGACCACCAGTGAACTGACGCTTCGCGCCGGAGTTACGGCCGGCCGCGGTTCCGCGACGTTCAAAGGAAACGCTTATTCGCTTGCCGCCAACCCCGACATCAATACTATCCGCAGCCTGCTCGAATACCTGACCATCCAGGTCGGTCCCTTCCAGCAGACGTTTGATCTGACCACGCAGCCGGCGATATTCACGCCGACGAGTCTGATTTTACTGGGCAATGCCTCGGGCGGCGGCCGGGTTTATTTGACGGTTAAGTTTGAAACACATAGAACCAGCGTTCATCTGATGCTTACGGACGTTAACCTGGGCGGCATAACTTCGCCGTGCGACGTGCAGATTGCCCTGGGCGATTACCAGCACCTGGCGGCCAATCCCGCCGCGACGGTCCCGCTGACCCTGCTGGCCGGTTATGCCGATGTTTTGCGTGTTGACCGCCTGCGTTTCACCCACAACGAATCGCGGCCCGGCAGCGACATGCTTAACGTCAGCGGCGGCCTTTGTTTGAAGCAGACGCCTGCGGATATTACCGCTGAAGATTTAACGGTTACATATGGCGATTACCAGTTGACGATTCCTGCCGGGCAGTTGCGCCGCTTTGGCGCCGGCGGCCTGATGGCCAGCACTCGCGTTGAAAGTGCCAGCGTTCTGGTCCTTATTGACCTCAACCGCTGCACTTTCCAGGTAATGGTCCTTAACGCCGCCATCGGTCACCAGGCGGACCCCGAAACCTTCGGCCTGAAATTCGCCGGGTTCGATCAGTCAGTGACAATTCCATAACAATTCGCTAAAAAAGCGACAAAAAAACGCTGTATTCACCCGGTCATGCGGGAATACAGCGTTTTTTATGGTATGAGAAAATTTTATCGAAGCAGCAGCGACCGCTCCTTCGACCGTGACTCGTTTTCCGCCGTAACGCGAATTCCCCGTAATCCGGAAACGGGGCATTCGTGTTCGCACAGGCCGCAGCCGATGCAGCGGTCGGGGTCCACATACGGCCTCGCCACCACCACGTTGACAACGCAGCGGCTGTCAACCGTCGGTACGGGGTCAAATGCGGTATCCACTCGAATGGCATGGGTGCTGTTGGCAATGATGCGGCGGGTTTGGCCTGCGCCCGGACCGGCGGTAATCACGCAGCGATAATCGCCGCCGCTGAAACGGTCCGCCGGCAGCGTTTGGCCGCCAACTTCCAGTTTTGTTCCTTCGTAGCCGGTTACTGACATTTCGCCCATTCGCAGCGTGATTTCCGCAGTGCGCATGAAAATCGCTTTGGGGCTGACGGGGCACACTTCCTCGCATACGCCGCAGGGCTTATCCATGGCCCACGGCAGGCAGCGGTTGCGGTCCACAAACGATGTTCCCAGCCGCAGCGGCCCGTCCGCGGCGTATTGGCCCAGGCCGCGTTTGCGTTCGATGGTGATGGGCGTAATCGCCGCCGACGGGCATACCTGGCTGCACGCCGTACAGTCGAGCATGCAGCCGCGTCCGATGCGATTATTCAGGATGGGCGTCCAGATGCCTTCTACGCCCGCCTCCATCCCCGCCGGCTGCAATACGTTGGTCGGGCACACCCGCATACACTGGCCGCATTTCAGGCACGCCTGGAGAAACTTTTCTTCCGGCAGCGATCCCGGCGGACGAATAACATGGGGATTCCAGTTGCGGCTGCTCGCCCCGCTCAGCCGGACAAAGGGCAAAGTGATTATCCCCGCCGCCGCCGCCAGCACCACGCGCCGGCCCGGCACCTCCGGCGCAGAAACCGGCGCAAAACCGGCCACATCCGTCGGCCGCGATGCGGCAAATGTCAGGGCCTGTTCCGGGCAATCATCCAGACAATTGAAACACACCATGCATTCACTGGCCAACAGCTTGCCGTGCGGCCGGCACCCTCCCGGACATCGCCGCTGGCACAGTGATGCGGCCGAACATTTATGGCGATGTTCAATTCGCCACAGCGAAAACCGGCTGCATACCCCCAGCAATGCCCCCAGCGGGCACAGCGCCCGGCAGAAAAAACGCGGTATCACCAGATTCAGTCCCACCAACACCAAAAACACGATACCGATTAACCATGCCCCCTGATACAAGGGTTGCTGAGTATAAATTCCGCCAACGGCCGCATTCACCGCCGGAAGAACGGCCGTATTGATACTGCGGGCGAAAAGGCAAAACGGGTCCAGCCAGCCAATTTGCAAACTCGCCCAATGGCCCCAGTTGCCGATGGCCAGAACCACCATGAACGTTAGAATCAAGTACTTGATTTGATAAACCTTGCGATAGCGATTAGCCTTAATTTGTTCTTCCACCGGCCCGCGATGCAGCAGCCGACTGACAAAATGATGCAGGCTGCCAAACGGACAAATCCATCCGCAAAAAAACCGTCCTATAAAAAACGTGGGAAGAAGTATCACCAGCGACCACGCCAGCGGTCCGAATATCCGATGCGTGCTTAACGCCGTGGTCAGCGCGATGAGCGGATCGAGATTAAAAAAAAGATTTACGTCCCAGCCGCGTTTTTGAAACCATTGCGTCCCATACGAATTTACCGCCACAAACCAGCAAAACGCGGCGAAGAAAAATATCTGGACAATGACGCGCACCGTGGTAATCGGCAATCCGCCGCGTTTGGCCTCAGGCGAACCGCCGGAAGCGAGTTTGGCGGTATTATCCTTCGAGATTGAATTCGACATGATTGAGTTCCCGATAATGGTAGTTGCCCAATTTCAGTTCCGTTGCCAGCCGCAGGTACGGCAGATCCTCCGCCGAGCGATCCAGCAGTTCATACCCCGCCGCATCGGCCGCGACATGATCGGTGGCGACGATAAGCGTCTTCCGTGCCGCCAGGTCATCCAGCGATCCGCCCGTCGGTCCGTTGCGCATCATCACCCGCGTGCCGTCGAGAATGACCAGCGTCGGCGTCATCATCATCGCCAGTTCCTTGATGATATTATGAATGTCCTGATGAAACTGGTTCCGCCGTCCGCCCAGCAGACCGTACCAGTTCTTTAGCGACATCGACGCCTGCGCCCGGGTATGGTCCTTGACGGGTGCGATGCCGATAACCTTGTTCGCCTGGCGAAACGGCTCAGCGAAAAACGGCCAGTTGCGAATTAACTGCCCGCCCGGTACGGTAAGCGGCGTAAACGAACTTTCGGTGGGAATCATTACCTGTGCCCCGGCCTGTTGTGCCGCCGGCCCGACGCCGCTTTGCGCAAAGCACCGGTCAGGTGCGTTGATGGGATTATCGGTTACGATAACCTTGCTCGCTCCGGCCGCCAGCGTCCGCCGCACCACTTCGGCCACCAGTTCAGGATTGCTGGTCGCCCCAATCAGCGGCGGCGACGCAAAGGCCACATTGGGCTTAACTACCACCACATCGCCTTTGGCGATAAATCGCTCCAGCCCGCCCAGTGCCTGTAACGCCGGTTCCAGCATGGCCGTCGGGTCATCACTGCCGTGCACCAGGGCCAGGGTTTTCCCTCCGGCGGCGGATTCCACGCGAAATGACGGCAGCGTAAATGCTTCCTCCGTCGCCGATGCCGCCGTAATCAGCGGCGGATGTTTTTCATATAATGCCCGCACGCCGCATCCGGCCGCAATTGCCGCCGCTGCCGCGCCCGCCCCGCGCCGCAAAACGTCGCGACGATTCATGTGCTGATTTGTTTCCATATTTATTTTCCCGGCAAACTTTTTCGCAATCGCTCCGCCACAGCGCGGGCCTTGGCGTCGTCGTCGGCTTCCGTAACGCCGCCCACCCAAACACCATCGTGAAACACCACGTCATACAAACCGTAATTTTCAGCGGTGAATAACGCTGCTGTGTCTTCAGGATTTTCCACCTCCGAGGTTTTGGCCTGCATGAGGTTAAAAAATTCCCGTATCCGGTCAAAAAGACCAGCGGCTTCTTCGCTGTTTTCCCGCTTCGATAAATACGCCGTCAGTTCCGAACCGTCCGCTTCATACCGCGCGGTGAATACATCTCCAAAAAAATCACTGGCCAGAAAATTGCTGCTGCGATAGCCGATGCTGTTTTCGATCAGACCTTCATCGGGAAATACCTCGAACGCCCACAGGCTTATCGGTTCCGTGGGAAGCTGTTCGGCTAATATCTGCGCTGCCGCGTCAAGTTGCTCCATCAGTTCCGGCTGGGCCGCCGAACCGACCAGCGTGACGTAATAGCGCCCGGTATAAAACGAAACGGAATTTCCAGATTGTGCGCCCCTGACGCCTTTGTGCGCCCAGGGACGTTCATCGCCCATATGCAGGCTGGCGTAAACGCCAAAAGCATTATACGCACCGCCCATGTCGTAAATAAACGTGTCAAACCACGAATCCGGCGTCTGTGCCGGGATAAAATTCATCGCATGCAAATGCGTGAAGCCATAACTTAAAAACGCTCCATCCTTGCCGTCGATTTTTTCCCACAAGTTGTCCGGCTCGAAACTTTCCAACTCGCCCGCCTGAAGCTCGGGCTTCTTCGCTAAATGTCGCAGCACTTCTTCGGCGGGCAATAGATTGCCGGACGGGTCGCTGTCGGTGGATGGAGCCTGCAAAAATTGCGGATTCAGGGCGTACAAATCAGGGTCGTAGATTTTACTGTCCCGCCAGAGAAGCAAACCGGCCACAGCCGCGGCCAGCAGGATTATTATTCCCATGACGGTTTCCAGGGGACCGACCGGCCGTTTAGGTCTGGTACTCGAGGTCATAATTTCACCTGTTTTTAATCTAAACGCAGCCAGCGCATGCCGATGCCGATGGGCGCCATGACTACTCGTCCCAGATACGCTTGGGCGGCGGGATTGGCGAATCCTTTTTTCATTGCCGCAAAGGTGACGGTTACCTGGGCGCGAATCGCCGCCTCGGCCGCCACACCGGTATCCCCGTCCAGACCGGAAGGAATATCCAGCGCCACTACAATTTTCCCGGCATCATTAATGGCCTCAATAGCCGAATGATAAGGTTCGCGCGGCGCGCCGGACGCACCCGTTCCCAGCATGGCATCTACGATGATGTCGTTTACTGCGGCATACGTCTCGACTTCGTCACGGATTTCCTGCGGATTTTTTCCATCCGTTGTCAAGATAGGCAAGCTCATTTTTTCGATAATGCGATAATTGGTCAGTGCGTCCCCCTTGAGTTTTCCTGTATTGGCCAGCAATAAAATGGTGACTTTTATGCCTGCTGTGGCCAAATGCCGGGCTACGACGAACCCATCGCCGCCATTATTGCCCACCCCGGCGACGATGCAGACGGCGGCCGATGCCGGGTTTTCTATAAGGGCCAAAACCTCCCGTGCGGCCCCGGCCCCGGCGTTTTCCATGAGCACGATGCCGGGAATGCCAAACCGTTCGATGGCCAATTTATCGCCGGCACGAATCTCCGCGCATGTTAATTCTATATCCGGCTGCCCTTTCATGTCGAAACTCATATGTGAAATTATAAACCCTTATGCTTAATTGGTCAATTGACACCTCTGTTTTTAAAACTACAATAGTGGTATGTCCATTGAGATTGAAGCCAAGATTAAAGTTACGGATATATCTCCTACCCGCTCGTTATTAGGGGCATTAAAGGCGACTTCCGGCGGGTTGCAGCATCAGCGTGATACGTTTTTCGACCATCCCGACCATTCCCTTCGGGAGCGCGATTGCGGCCTGCGCCTCCGTGAGCAGTCCGGCTCCGGCGGTCCGCAATACTGGTTATGCTTCAAAGGCCCCCGTCAGCCGAGCCATATCAAACAGCGTGAAGAAATCGAAATAGCGGTTGCCGATCCCGCCGCGGCCCGCGCGTTTTTGGAAGCTTTGGATTTTGCGGCGATGCTGACCGTCGAGAAAAGCCGCGAAATTTTTCATCTCGACAGTTGTGATGTTTGCCTTGATAATGTTTCAGGCTTGGGAACGTTTGTCGAAATTGAAGGTCCCAGCACGGCGGCGGTGGATGCCGTTGTTAGCAAACTGGGCCTCGACAACCAGCCTCATTGCCCACACAGTTACGCCGCCATGCTGGCGGAGAAAGAAGGAATAGTATGATGAAATCGATTATTGTTCTGTCGTTGTTGGTAGTTTTTTGCCAAACATGCATGGGTGTGGATACTCCCGTAGAAACCAAACCCGCGTTGCGCACCATGCGTTATTCCAGCCGTTCGGCGGATGAGGCCAGGCTGTGGCAGCAAGAGGTTCGGTCGAAATTGGCCAAGCTTATGAACATGGATATCTTTCCGTCCAATCCTAAACCGAAGTTCGATGTCCAAAAGATTAAATCCTTTGAACATAGCACGTTTACTATAGAAGAACTGGAGATTAACTCGACGACCAAGCGGCGCATGAGAATTCTGGTGACGATTCCCAAAAATATGGAAGGGCCGTTTCCGGCGGTGGTCGGCATCGGCGGGCATTCCAGTGTGCTTCATACGGTTTATACACAAGACACTATCGAACGCGAACCCAGTGAATGGGACAAATATTATAAAAGTTTTGGCACCGTTTTAGCCCAGCGCGGTTACGTGACCATCACGACCCATGTCAGCCAGCACGAAATCTATGAAGAAGGCGCAACGCTGATGGGCGAACGGATATGGGATCTGATGCGCTGCGTGGATTATCTCGAATCCATGCCGCAAGTGGATGCCAAACGCATCGGCTGCGCCGGGCTGAGTTTGGGCGGCGAACTGGCCATGTGGCTGCCGGCGATGGATGAACGAGTTTATGCGTCCGTTAGCGCCGGTTTTTTGACCATGATGGACCAGTTGGAACAGGGCCATTGCATGTGCTGGAAATTCGACGGGCTGCGGGAGCTGGTGGATTTCCCGGACATTTACGCATTGATTGCCCCCCGGCCGCTGCAATGCCAAAACGGTATCCAGGAGACGCCTGTTTTCTTCTGTGTGCCTCTGGCCCAAAAGGCGCTGGAAGAACTCCGGCCGATTTATGTCGATATGGGCCAGCCGGAAAATCTCGTCCTGGATGTGCACGAAGGCGGCCACGAAATCGACCTCCCCGGCCTTGTCTCCTTTTTTGAAAAACACTTACAAAACAACCGCTTCGACTGTGGGCGGCGTAAATAGGTTCTGGCAAATGTTGCCATAATGCTTCGTTGCTATGATTTGAAAACGCCTGTCGCCTAAACAGTTAGAATTACATAACCTTATGTAATATAATAATTTAGGCGTAAGGCGTTTTTTATGTGGGGTCGGTCTGCGTTGCGTAAAATCAACACGCCGTTATATCCACATCGTGTTATTCTTATTTGGGCGGGGCGGGTGATGCCATAACTCCTTTCTGGGAATAGGCTTACAGATTCCTTCTTCTCTGCCGTAATGGTTCCGGTCTGGCACTGGGTTTGCGATTAACCCTTCCAGCCAGACTAAGGAGTCATATATGGCGATTCGGATGTACAACATGTTTTCCGCATTTATGCAGCGTAAATACCGCTTGCTCATCCTGGCCTTCGCCAGCTTTGCGGCCTTATGCTAAAAGGATACGGCCGTACCGGCTAAGCCGGAGATCGCTGCCAACCTGCTGCTTTTTTTGCGGCCGGTTCATTGAAAAATTTACGAGCTACTGCTCTTTGATTGCGGGGGGCTTCGCCCAAAGGATTTGTAGGACCGGCAGCCAGACCCGGGGGCTTTCCATCTTTCAGGGGTTTTTTCTCACACCAAAATGCGAATCGGGGATAAACGAAACAAGTTTGATTTTGCCGGTAAAATGATTATAATAAGGCAGTAATGCTTAACAGAAACATGATAATTCTGATTATCGGTCTGATGGGTGTGGGGTCCATAAACGCCTTTATTACCGTAACTTGCTATGGTTCTGACGGCCATATCGCCGTGGAGCTATTAGGGCATAATCACTGTATGTGTCCACAGACGAGTGAAGCCGGTCATGTTGATAAATCGGCCGGAGGGGTGGAGACGTTTGCTATTTGTCATGAGCATTGCCGGGATACGACGGTATCATCCACGCTTTTTATTGTCGCGAAAAAAAATGTTCGCTTTTTTGCTCATAATACGGTTACGGCAAGTTCAATTCTTCAGTCAATTTCGAATTCTTCCCTATCCTGTACGGGAAATAGTTCCTTTGGGGGCGATACACTCACATCCTTTTTTGTACCTCTGCGCACCGTAATTCTCCTGACGTGAGATTCCCTTACGCCATTCTCCTCTAATTTATAAGAATTTATCCGGTAGATGATCTACGCATGGCGGTTCATCTACGCGATTGGTGAAAATTGCAGGGAAATTGTAAATGAAATATCAAATAAGCATCATTTTATCACTATTCTGCAACTTTTTATATATAGGTTGTTCTCCACCGGCCGCACCCAGGACATACGAATCCAGTGGCCGGAGGGCCGATGAATTACCATGGTCCTCGACGGTGAAACCCAACAACGGACTTGCCGAAGATGTTGTGAATGTATCGGAACCTGAAGGGGATTTGTTGCTGGGGCAGGCGTTGGCCTTAACGTTGACGAATAATCCGGAATTAAAGGTGTTTTCTCTGGAAATACGCTCCGCCGAGGCGCGCCAATTGCAATCGGGATTGTGGCCTAATCCTGAATTAGAACTGGAAATGGAAGAATTTGGCGGAAGTGGTGAAAAAAGCGGATTTGACGTTGCGGAAACGACTATTCAATTAAGCCAACTTATCGAACTGGGGAATAAAGCGCAAAAACGGGGGAAAGTAGCCTTTTGGGAGAAGGAGTCGGCCATCCTGGACTATGAGGCGAAAAAGCTCGAAATTTTCGGCGAGGCGGCAAATGCGTTTATCGAAATAATTACAGCCCAGGAAAAACTTGCCTTATCGCATGAATTATTAAATCTCGCCCAGGAATCATTTGATATTGTGGAGAAACGTGTCGCCTTGGGGCGAGATTCACCGCTGGAAAAAAACAGGGCGTCGATTGAACTGGCAACTATCAGAATAGCGCATGGCCAGGCTCAGCGCTATCTCGAATATGTTCGAAAACGCCTGGCGACGTTCTGGGATCAGGAACAGCCCGTGTTTGTCCGGGCGGTGGGGGATATATACCACATTGAGCAGCCGCCTTCCCAGGAAGAGGTGACCGGGCATTTACGGCAAAATCCGCAATATCGCTGGTGGGAATCCGAAATGGAAAAAAATCAGGCGAAGTTACATTTGGAAAAAGCCAAAACGCTGGGTGACATAACCATTAGCGGCGGCCTTAAACAATTTAACGAGACCAATGACAATGCCCTGGTTGTCGGAGTCTCGATTCCCTTGCCCATTTCCGACAGGAATCAGGGAGGGTATCAGGAGGCCGTTATCGACCTGGCCAAATCCAGGGAAGAGGAAAATGCCGCCTGGTTAAGGTTAAAAAATAACTTGAACCAGATCTATCAGGAATATGTAAACGCCTACAGCCAGGCGAATTCACTGAAACAGGAGGTCCTTCCCGCGGCGCAAGCGATGTTCGATGCGGCCACAGCGGCGTATCAGCAGGGAAAAACGGATTATCAGCATGTATTGGATGCTCAGCGAACACTCTTCAGTGTCAAAACGGAATATATTGACAGTTTATCCGCCTATCATGTCGCTCGGACGAACCTGGAGCGGCTATTAGGACAATCCCACGAAACCTTCAACCCTTCCAAAACGGAGCAATAATATGAAATTCATTATTCTCATGGTTATTCTGGCAGTATTGCTGGCGGCTGGTTTTTGGGGCTATACCGTCTGGCTTCATGTCGATCCAGAAGAGCACAATTATCATCAAGCCGAATCCGCGACAAGGTCTGATTCTCATGATGACCATGCAGAACACGATGAGTCGGAAAGCGCAGAGCCTGCTATTGAGTTGAGCCAATCACAAATCATAGAAATAGGCCTGGAAACCGCCCTGGCAGGCCCCGGGACGGTAGATGTTCATATCCGTCTGCCCGGTGAAATTAAGGTCAATCAGGATCGTATAGCCCATATTGTGCCGCGAGTTCAAGGTGTGGTAGTGGACGTCCGCAAGAAATTGGGTGATACGGTTGCCGCGGAGGATATTATCGCCGTAATTGAAAGCCGGGAGTTGGCTGACGCGAAAGCTGCGTATCTGACGGCGGTGGAGCGAGTCGATATGGCCGGACTTGCTTTTTCCAGGGAAGAAAAACTGTGGAGGGAGAATATTACTTCGGAAGAGGAGTATCTGGGTAAAAAGCAGGCACTGACGGAAGCCGGCATCGAAAAACGCACCGCGGAACAAAAGCTCTTTGCTTTGGGTTTTGACACGGTATATCTGCAAAAGTTTACCCATGAGCCGGAACAGGTTATGACCCGCCTGGATATGAGAGCGCCTTTGGCGGGAACAATTATTGAACAACATATCGTTCGCGGGGAACTGGTGGGGACGGAGTCTCTTGTTTGCACCATAGCGGACCTGAGTACGGTGTGGGTTGATCTGCACGTGTATCCCCGGGACATTGGATATATCAAAATCGGCCAGTCCGTGGTTATTTCCGCTGATTCCGAGATGTCCCAGGCGGAGGGTGTGATCAGTTATATCGGGCCTATGGTGGGAGAAGAAACCCGTACGATTTTGGCCCGGGTGGTGCTGGCGAATACAACCGGAGAGTTTCGGCCGGGACTTTTTGTAACAGCTCGAACGGTTGCGGCCTCCAAGCGTGTAAACATCGTAGTGCCTAAAGAGGCCGTACAATCACGGGAAGGTCGAAAATGCGTGTTTATTAAGGATGAGCATGGCTTTAAACCGGTAAATGTTGAAATCGGTCTGGAAAATACCCGCCACGTGGAGATTCTTTCAGGGCTGGCGGCCGGTCAGGAATATGTCGTCAAAGGCGCCTTCGCTTTGAAATCGACCATGATTACATCCACCCTTGACAGCCACGCCGGCCACGGCCATTAAGAGGAAAGATGTTATGCATCATAAAATAATCCATATTTCTCTGCATTATCGTTTTTTCGTGGTGCTGGCGATTGTGGGCATTGTCGCCCTGGGTGTTTATCAATATCAGCAGTTGCCGGTAGATGCGTTTCCCGATATATCTCCCATTATGGTGCCCGTCTTTGCCGAGGCTCATGGCATGGCTCCGGAAGAAGTGGAGCGTTTAATCACCTTTCCCATTGAATCCGCCATGAACGGCCTGCCCGGCGTCAGGCAGATAAAAACCACATCGGCTTTTGGTATGGCGGCTGTTTACGTCTATTTTGAAGATGAAGTCGATATCTATTTTGCCCGGCAAATTGTTTCCGAACGGCTCAACGAAGCCATGTCGCAACTGCCGGAAATGCACGAGCCGCCCACCTTAGGGCCAATTTCCACCGGCCTGGGACAAATTTTCATCTATTATCTCACTATCGATGACATGGCCGATACTCAGGGCAAGGATCCCGCCACCTATTTGCGGGAAATCAATGACTGGGTGGTGAAATATCAATTGCGAATGGTGCCGGGCGTGACGGATATCCTCTCTATTGGCGGCCATGTACTGCAATATCAGATTCGCGTCAATCCTCATCTGTTGAACAAATATGCCATCGGTCTGGAAGATGTCGTCAGCGCTGTGAAGCGCAACAATAAAAATGCCGGTGGTCAATTCATGGTGCTGGGCAGTGAGGAATATCTGGTTCGTGGCATAGGTCTGCTGGAGGGTCTCGACGATATACGCAATATACATATCAAGACGGTTGCCGGTGCTCCCATTAAAATCGCTGATATCGCCGATGTCGAGCACGGCAGGGAAATTCGTCGCGGCGTCGTCTCCCGCAACGGTGAAAAGGAAGTGGTTTCCGGCATCGTTATGAAATTGTTTGGCGCCAATACTTCGGAGGTTATCGAGAGGTTATATGGAAAAGTAGCTGAGGTTCAGAAGGCACTTCCCCAGGGCGTGCATCTGGTTTCATACTATGAACAGGCCGAGCTGGTCGCCCAGGCTACCCGAACGATGAAAAGCGCCCTGCTGCAGGGGGGCGTTCTGGTTATCGTCGTGTTGTTCCTGTTTCTGGGCAATATCCGGGCGGCGTTTATTGTGTCTTTGGCGCTGCCGCTGTGTGTTTTCTTCTCGATTATTCTGATGCAGCTAACCGGTATTTCGGCAAATTTGATGTCGCTGGGAGGTATCGCCATCGGCATCGGTATGTTGGGCGATGGGGCGATTGTCATGGTGGAAAATATCTTCCGTCATCTTAATACCCAGGCGGGAAAATCTCTGGCCCGCAAAATCGATATCATTTACGACGCCGCCCGCGAAGTCGCCCGGCCGATCATCTTTTCCATATTGATTATTATTACGGTTTTTCTGCCTATTTTCAGTTTGGAAGAGGTGGAAGGCAAGATGTTCGCGCCGATGGCCTTTACTTTGTGTTATGCCCTATTTAGTTCCATCCTTATTGCTATCATTGCCGCTCCGGCGTTATGCACCTATTTATTACAGGCAAAGTCCCATAAGGAATTCGTTCTGGTAAGAGGGTTGAAAAAAATATACCGCCCCATGCTGGCCTGGGCCGTTAACAACAAATTCATCGTACTGTTTTTGGTGCTGATGGCGTTTGCGGCGAGTATGGCGCTGGTTCCTTCCCTCGGTACGGAATTTATGCCCACGCTGGAAGAAGGTTCTATTCTTATCGGCGTTACCATGGCTCCTTCGACCTCTTTGGAAAAAGGAACCGAGATTATTCAATCGTTGGAAAGAAAAATCATGAAATTTTCCGAAGTTCATGAGGTTGTTTCCCGTATCGGCCGTCCGGAAGCCGGCAGCCATCCGCACCCGGTAAATTATGCGGAAATTCACCTGGAGCTCAAAAACCGGCGGGAATGGAAAAATTACCAAAACAAGGAACAATTGGTCAGTGCCCTTAACGAATCTCTGTCGTCATACCCGGGAATTCAGCTTAATTTTACTCAACCTATTCAAAATGCTTTCGATGAACTGCTCTCCGGTATCAAAGCCCAGGTGGCGGTGAAGCTTTTCGGCGAAGATTTGCAGGTCTTGCAGGCGAAAGCCGGGGAAATCCGCCATGCCATCGAAGATGTTCCGGGACTGGTGGACCTGGCCGTGGAGCAAAGTTTTGGCCAGCCGCAAATCCAGATCATCGCCGACCGGCAAGCCTGCGGTCGCTATGGGGTTAATGTCAGCGATATTCTGGAACTGGTGGAACTCGCCATCGGCGGCGAGGTGATTGATAACATTTATTTGAACACACGGCGTTTCGGCATCCACGTCCGCTACCAGGAATCCTACCGCTCCGACCCTCGGACCATTGAAAATCTCCTGGTCCATACCGAATCAGGCGGTCTTATTCCCCTTAAGCAGGTTGCCGGTGTGCAGGACGTTATCGGCCCTATCCAGATCAACCGCGAAAAAAATCAGCGGCGCTGGATTATCCAGGGCAACGTCCGAAATCGAGACCTCGGCGGCGTTATTGCCGATATAAAAGCACGCATTCAGGAAAAGGTTATTTTGCCGGCGGGCTATTTTATCGAATATGGCGGTCAATTTGAAAATCAACAGCGCGCGATGACCCGCCTGGCAATGATTGTGCCCGTGGTGCTGGTTCTGATATTCCTGCTTTTATATCTTACCTTCGGCTCGCTCAAAGAGGCGTTTCTGATTGTTTTAAATGTTCCTTTGGCCCTGATTGGCGGAGTGTTGGGATTGTTTCTCATGAAGGAATATCTCTCCGTGCCCGCCGCCGTGGGGTTTATCGCTTTATTCGGCGTCGCCGTGCAGAACGGCGTGGTGTTGGTCAGCAACATTAACCAGTTGCGCCAGCAGGGCATGGAAACAAAAGAGGCCATAGTCACCGGCGCCCTGCAGCGGTTGCGACCGGTTCTGATGACTGCGCTGACGACGGTGCTGGGTCTGATTCCCCTGCTGGTGTCCCAAGGTATCGGTTCCGAGGTGCAAAGGCCCTTGGCGTCGGTAGTTGTTTTCGGTTTAACTTCCGCTACCTTGCTTACCCTGTTTGTCATACCGACATTCTATCCGTGGTTTGCCATGAAGCTGGAAAAAACGTCCTGACAAGAAATTAGAAATTGTGTTTAGCGTATAAAACCTGTGAGCCTTATCAGCGCGTTGGCGGGGGCGGCGGCGTTCGCGCCGGCGTCGGTGTCGTCGGCGGGGCGATTTGCTGGAGTGTTTCGTCGAGGTCCGGCAGCGCGACCGACGTAACCAGGGGATTGTTGAACGGTCCCGTTACCCGCACCTGCATCAGCTTGGGCCCCACGGCGTGAAGAAAACTGGTGATGATAGGCACTTCCAGCAGGTAGCGCGGGGGATTGACGATGAATATCAGGTCCACGGTTTGTTCGGGAAACTGCATGGAGCCGGCGCCGGTCATGTCCAGCGCGTTACTGTGAAGTTGAATCCTGTCGAAACGAGCGGTTTCTTCCAGCAGGTCGCCGGCAATTTCCGCCTGATGAAAAGTTCCTTCATCGGGCAGGGCAAGATTCAATACCTGAAAAATTTGTCCCAGCAGCGGCAATTTTCCCAGCACCGCCTGGCGCAGAATAAATACGAATCGTCCTTCCCGAGGTTTGATGCCGCCGGTAACCTCATCCAGGCCGCCTTCGGCGACATTAAACCATCCATCGAACCGGCCGGGCACTTCGTGGCGCACAGACGGCTCCTTACCGGCGTTCAGGAACGAGTTCAGATTAATATCGCCGAATTCCAGTTGCATTTCATAACGCAAAGCATCCCCGGTTACGCCGGCGCGCATCTGTCCGCTAACAGACCCTTCGCAGACATTGGCATGAAAATCCTTGAAAACCACCGTCTTGTCGGTCGGATCATACGTCAGCATTCCCTTTGCATCGGTAATGACCTGTTGACGCACTTGCAGACGGGAAGCCTCTGCCTGGCCATTCAGCGTCAGGGATTGTTTCATGCCGTCATAATGAAGTTCGCCGTTCACCTGGCCCGTAATGTCCGTGATGGACATCGGGTGACGAAGGCTGGTATGGGTAACCCGAAGGCGGCCCTGAGAATTCCATTGATCGACCGGTTCCTGGTGGCGGCGAAGATGACGCACAATATGCAGATTCATATCTTCGATCAGGCCGTTGGGGTCGGCCTGGGCGAATAACCGTCCCGCGGTTCCGGGCAGCAGGTCCAGAAGTTTGGCATTCAGCGGCCAGTTTTGCGCCTCCAGGCCAAGATCAAGCTCATGCTCGCGTGCGTCGCCGCTCATCAAGCCGCGAACTTCCAGCCGCCTGCCGTTAGGCGCACTCACCAGCGGTTCCATGCGGAGCCGGTTAGGCTCGGCCACGATGCGGCCGGTGACCTGCGTAAGTTCATAATCGTTCGTGACCAGCCGCAGCCGGCATCCCTGCGGTTCGATAATTGCTCGATAGTACGGCGCGGCTTGCGGCCGGCCGTGCAACTGTACCTCGGTGAGCATCGGTCCCCAAAAACGCACTTGTTCCCAAATCCCAAAACGGAAAGGCTCCAGGGCCTGATGTAAATCGGCATCCGCCAGCAGGGGGTTTCCGCGCAGCGACAGTTCATAACCTTCATCGTTCTGCACCCAGCCGGACAGCGTAAAATGAGAAGCCTGATGCTCCGCCTGGAGATCCGTAAACGTCAGCCGCGACTCCGTTAAACGCCCTTTGCCGCGCAGGCCGGTTAACTCATAAGGAATGGTCTGGTAACAGAAACGGCCGTCCGCAATATCAAACTGGATATCGTACTGCACCGGCTTATCGGCGGCGGGCGGGGAAGAGCTGTCGGCCTGAAAATCATTCGCTGGCAGACGAAACGTTCCCTCACCGTCAGCGACCACGGACAATCCCAGTTTTTTCCAGAAGGCGGCGGCCTCAGGATTAAGGATATCGGCAAATGCACCATCCAGACGCAGACCTTGAAACTTCAGGTTTAAATCCGCCGGCATCAGCGTCGGCGCGTGCTGGATGCGTCCGGTCATCGCCAGCGTTCCGCCGGCCGTAGCGGCATGGGTCAGATGAAAAGACAATTCATTGGGATCGTAATTCAGTTCGGCTCTAACCTCCGTTAGCGGCAGAGGAAAATCCTGGTATTGCATGCCGCCGGTCATTTTTGCGGTAAGAAACTCCTCCAGCGGTTTTCCCCGCGACTGCACCGCGCGATAGGATACCTCCGTTTCACCTGTCGGGGCCAGCTTTTTCCAAAGTTGCTGCTGCCAGGGCGACAGGCATTGATACAGGCTGTCATCCAGCGTGACGTTTTCCGCCTGAAGATGAACTTCGTATGTGGATTGGTTCTGGATGTTGCGCCACCATCCCTGCAGGTCGATTTTTTGGCGACCGCGCCGAGCGGTCAACGGCCCGATAGTGATATGGTCGGGTTCAAAAACAAGGTTCCCGCGAACATTTTGGAGAGGATAGGGAAAATCATAATAACGGGCGGCGGCGCCTTTGCCCTGACAGATAATCTGATACGCCGGCTCACGATCCGCTTCTTCGCGATGGAGTTTGGCGATAAAGTCGATAGCGCCTGTGGGTTCAAACTCCCGGATAGCTTCCTGCGTCTGTTTCGGAAGCAAAGCCAGCAACTCGCCGATAAGGGCCTGATGAGGCTCGGAATCCTCCGCCGCTTCCGCCGGAGCACGCCACTGTTGCTCCGGTATGATCAGTCCTTCCGTTTGCAGCTCAAGGGTAAACGGCTCGTTATCGCGATATCCTGCATAATCGCCCGTTAAAAGAAACCGTGCCTCCTTACCGATAATACCCCGGCATTCCTCGATGGTGACGCCGTGCGGGAAAAAATTAAGCTTCGCGATAACATCATGCAGCGCCAGCCGGCTTTTCCCCACAGGCACGGTGAATGCCCCTCCGTCCAAAGTGACTTGCAGTTCATGCCCTTTGCGGGGATCGTAATGATTGCGAGTTACGACGCGGCCCTGGGGGTTGTCGATGCCGAGTTTTTGCCACCAAGCCGCCACCCGTTCGGGCAGATTGGCAAAATCCACCATTTCCAGTAAAAAACCGCCCTCCGCGGCAAACTCTCCTGTTTGCAGATTCAATCGTCCGCTTAACGAGGAGTGCTGCAATAATCCTTCATCGGCGCTGTGCAGTTCGAACCGGTAATATTCGTGTTGCGATGGGTCGGGCAGGATGCTGCCCGCCACCTGCTGCCGTGCCACCCGCGTTTTCTGGTCGCGGTCCACTTCATGATAAAGCACCTCGCCGTCACGCAGCACGATGTTGGGCCGCTCTTGTTCGGGCATCACGCCTCCGGGACGAATCAGTGCATGTAAGTTGGTTTTTTCGGTTTGACGGTTATAGATGATATTCAGCGTGGTCCCAAACGCGGTGATGCGTCGAATGACCAGACGCTGCTGCAGCAAACTCAAAGGCTCATGCGTGAGAATAACATCCTGCGCCGCGAAGACCAGGTTATCCTTTTCCAGCGATTCCTGGGGCGGATATATCCGCACGCCTTTAAGACGCACCTGTTCCAGGATCGAAAACTGCGCCTGCTCCACGGTAACCTGTCCGCCGGTTACCCGCTCCAGGGCGTCAATCGCCAGCGCTCGCAGCCGCTGTCCGGCGGTATAATAGCGATACCCTAACGTCAATCCCGCCAGCAGGACCAATAGTAAAAAAGCCCCGATACGCCGCCGCCGCCAGATGCGGGGCGACCGCCGCAGCGGGCGTTGGGCTTTCAAAGCGTCTAAAATAGATTTTATGGAAGGGATTTTCATGGCGGCCAAGTGCCGGTATAATCTCTAACTTGTTGTTTATAAAGACGTTACGTTGCCTTGTGCTCCGGTGAGGCTCATGCCCCGGTTTGTTGGGGAAAATAATCTCGCCAACCTCTTTTAATTCAATATGTTATCACTATAATAAAGGTTTTCAAGGACGACGCGAACACCGAACAGGAATTGCTTTATGAGTCTAATGGATGTCAATCGCGAATCGCTCAAAGGGGTGCTTGCCAACATCAGGTCGGTTTATTATGGGGATCCGCAGGTTATCCGCAAAATCTTTATCAGCCTGCTCTCCGGCGGCCATATCCTCCTCGAAGATGTGCCCGGCGTCGGGAAAACCATTCTGGCCCGCGCCCTCGCCGCCAGCATCGACTGTGCCTGTAGCCGCATTCAGCTTACGCCGGACTTGTTGCCTTCTGATATTACCGGTGTAAGTATCTATAATCGCCGTACTTCGGCGTTTGAATTTAAAAAAGGGCCGATTTTCGCCAATATCGTCCTTGCCGACGAAATTAACCGCACCACGCCCCGCACCCAGTCGGCCCTGCTGGAGGCCATGTGCGAAAATCAGGTCAGCGTCGATGGCCGGGCTTATCCTCTACCTAGGCCCTTTATGGTGCTGGCGACCCAGAATCCCTTTGAATTTGAAGGGACTTACTTCTTGCCGGAAAATCAGCTTGACCGCTTTCTTATGCGTATTCGGGTGGGGTATCCTGACCGCGATCAGGAAAAGCAAATCCTCGCCCTGGAGCCCTCTGAAACCGTTTTGACCAACCTCAAACCGGCCGTGACTGTCGAGCAAGTTATCGCTTTACAGCAAATGGTGCGCAAGGTGGAAATCGATGGCCGCTTGATCGAATATATCATGGACATTATCACCGCCAGTCGCAATCACCCGGATTTGCTGGTAGGCGCTTCGCCGCGTGCGGCCCTCGCCCTCCAGCGTGTGGCCAAAGCGTCGGCCGTACTCAGTAACCGCGATTACTGCCTGCCCGACGACATCAAGACCTTCGCCATGAGCGTCCTGAGCCACCGCATTATCTCCAAAAAGTTCAGCCACGAACCCACCCGCCAGAGCTGTGACCACATCATGGAGCAAATCCTCAACTCCGTCCCCGTGCCGGGATAAGTCCGGCCATGATTATGGCCCCAGCGCCTTACGAGAGGATGAAAATGGAGGCACGTTTCTTCGGCCGTCAACCCTTGACAAAAATCCTTCTTTCCTGTAGGCTTTTGGAACCCTCCGGGGTGTAGCTCAGTTTGGCTAGAGCGCCTGCTTTGGGAGCAGGAGGTCGCTGGTTCAAGTCCAGTCACCCCGAGTGTTGTAACTTTTGCTGAGCCCTTAGGTTAGGGAACTCATCGGTGTCGATGACGCGGCTGTAAACAGGTCGGTAAGTGTATAAATTATACATTTGCCCCAGTTTGGAGGTCGCTGTCATGGCTACCAAGATCGAGGTTCCGAAGTGTTGTCGGCAAAAGGGGAAAACCACGGATTATGCCTTTGTTCGTCTCAACGGCCGCAAATACCACTTGGGCAACTGGAACAGCCCCGAAAGTAAGGCCAAATACGAGCAGCTTGTCGCCCAATGGCTGGCCGCCGGGAAACAGACGCCCATCGGAGATGATCCCCAGGGAGCGTTTATCATCGAATTAGTTGCCCGTTATCTACAGCATGCCCATCAGCATTATCGCCGTCCCGATAACACCCTCACCGGCGAATATCCCACCTACAAACGCATCCTGGGTATTCTCAAGAAGCTCTACGGCCACGAACCCGCCAATGCTTTTGGCCCCCTGAAGCTCAAGGCCGTCCGGCAGAAGATGATCGAGCGGAATTGGTCGCGGG
>CAZOCV010000025.1:14838-22942 GCA_964578395.1 uncultured Pirellulales bacterium | reverse complement strand
GGGTTCAGAGCGACAAAGCCGCCCAGGGCGCGCGGCGATAAGGCCGCAGTTAATGTGACCACTGCAGCGTTTTCCTCCGGTGCGATTTCCGTTCCGTCGAGCAGGTTGAACCAGCGGCAGTGAGACGAGACGGGGATATTGAGAATATTTCCGGTGACGGTATTTTCACTTCGGTTGACGATAGTCCAGAGCGTGCCCTGAGGCGTAGTCCACGATGAAGCATAAACATGCGGCGGCTGCGTGGGGACCAGCGGCGTCCATTCACCGTTGGTGAACCAGTCGGCGAAATAGGTTTGCAGGGCGCGGATGCCGCGCAGCAGATATTTGTCGCGCTCGCTCCAGGGGTTGTAGGAGCCGAAGACGTTTTCCCAGACGAAGATGCCCGCGCCGTTCATCCAGGCGGTGTGCAATTCGCCGGAGTGGTCGCTGTCCCAGCGGCGGATGAGGTGCATTATGTGGCGGGGTTCGAGCCATTTATTGCGAAAGACGCCCGGAACGGCGCTATCATCAATCCACTGCGCCCAGGAAAAATGGTGAGTGGCGACGGCCTGCAGGGGCAGGTCCAGTTCGGATTCGAGGGCGATGCCGGGCCGGCAGGCGCTGAATTTCGTCAGCAGATTTTCCGGGCCGTGGGTCCAGGTGTCCAGAAAAACGCCGTCGGCATCCACCGCGCAGGTGAACTCCACCATGCGGGCGATATTCTCATCGGGCGCGACGCCGTCGGCGGTATCCCAGGGATTGAAGCACACAAACAGACGAATGTTACGGGCATGAAGCGTGTCGGCCAGTTGGCGCAGAGCGTCCAGGCCGCCGGGGAGATTGCGGTACATGTCGAACTGAGTCTTGCGGTCGAAGCCGAGATTGGGATAGCCGTGCCAGATAACCAGGCCGTCGATAGGGCCGAATTCGGTTTGCACGTCCTGCAGAAAAGCGTCCGTGCGATAGGTAAAAGTGTGAAAATCGAGAAACCGCTCATCCCAGAGCATGACGTAATAGCAACTGAAGATGTTTGTGGTCCAGGCGAATTCAGGCCGGTTGTAGTAATGGTCATCGTAATGGAGGGCGGCTTTGGCGTCGCGGCGCCAGGTGATGAGATTTTCGCGCCAGGCGTCCCATTGGGCCGGATCGTCCGGCGCGGCAAAGAGCGCCGGGGCATCGAGCGGAGAGGCTGGCGTTTTTTCCGCGGGCCGGGCGGTATCATTGACGGCAAAACACGACGTCGCCAGCAGCGCCATGAAAACCAGCAATCCGTGGGTGGGAACCAACATTATAGTTCTCCCGTTTTTATGGTTGAGATGTTTCCTTTTTATCCTGTGGCTGGGGAATCCATTTCAGCGGTGCGATGCGAATGCCGTCATAGTTAGGATCGAGGGCGGCAATGAAGTAGCTGCCCTGATGGATAATGATTTCCGGGGCGGCGACGTTGAGTTCGCCGACGAGGTACTGGTCATTGTCGATGCCGAAATGATAGGGATTGGGCGAGGCGTAAACGGTGGTCAGGGCGTCGGGGCCGTAGCGCTGGGTGCGGAACAGATAATACGCGCCGTCATAAGCGACGACATGGGGGCATTCGCAGGACCAGATGTTATGGCCCGCCTGGCCGCCATAGGCGACAACGCAGGAATCGGACCAATTATACAGGTCGCGGCTGCGGCGGACGAAGACGTATCCTTTGCTGGTTTTTTCCGCCGGCGGCGTCGCGGGAGGAAAAGCGGTGTAATAGCAGAGCCATTCGTCGCCGATTTTGAGCAGCATGGCGTCGCGGGTGTTGGCGCCGGGGTGCTCGCAGAAAGCGCCGGTGTTGCCGGTTTCGCGAATGACGCGGGTGAAGGTTTTACCGTCGTAACTGACGGCGAAGCAGATATTATTCCAGTCGCCGTAGGCCATATAGTAAAGGTTGTTGTGCAGGACGACGTGCGGGGCCTGGAGGCCGCCGGCCGTTTCACCCAGCGCGGTGTCGGCCGTCATCACCACACCTTTGGGCATCCAGTCGGGCTGGGTGAGGGATTTGCCTTCCCAGCCGTGAAAGAGCCGGCCCGTGCCGCCGGCCTTGCTGCCGCGAATGCAGGACCAGAGCTGCCAGGAGCCGTCCCGCGCCTGCCAGAGGCTAAAATCTACGGGCTGCTGATGTTCGCCCTGAAATTCGCCGAGGTCGGGATTATGGGCGACATGGACCCAATCTCCGTCAAGGGCGGGAATAAGAAGGGGTTTATCGTCGGCCTGGAGGACAAGGCTGCAAACACATAGTAGTATTGCCGTGATGAAAAATGGTTTTGCATTCATGGTAAAATCCTCAAAAGTGTTTTAATGCGTATGACGCCGTAATTTATGGTATCTCGACAAGATGGGTCCCGACAAGCAAAAATCCTTAACTTTAGGCCGATAAATCCTAATTGAAAGTCGTGTTTGGGCGAGGAGGGTTTTGATTTGGCCCGGCAAGACGAACAGGCTATAATTGTGAAGAGTTTTGGCAAAAACGATAATTGGTTTTTGCTGCGGAAAGCCTTGGCGCGGCACTGTCATACCCGCGAAAGCGGGTATCCAGACGGAAATGCTGGATTCCCGTCCCCGATCGGGTCGAGGACAGGCTCTGCGCGGGAATGACACAAATTCTTTTCCGCAACCGAAACTAACTCAGGAAAGGCGAAGAAAATGGAACAATTCAATCGTCGTGAGCTGATGTTTTTAGCCGGCGGGGCGGCGGTGGGATTAGCCGGGTGTATGCCGCATAATCGCTGCACCGATGGGACCTTGCCGACAAGCGCCCGGCGCGTATTGCGGGCGGCGCACTTTACCGATATTCATGTGCAGCCCGAACAGCGCGCCCCGGAAGGATTCGCCGCGGCGCTGGAGCATATGCAGCAGGCCGAGGATGCGCCGCAATTGCTGCTGGTGAGCGGCGACAGCGTCATGGATTCGTTTGGCGCCCCGGCGCCGCGGATGCGGGAGCAATGGGGGATTTATCAAAAGGTTTTGGCCGACCATTGCCGCATTCCGGTGCGGGCGTGTATCGGCAATCATGATGTCTGGGGAGGCGACAAAGTCAACAGCCAAACCACCGGCGATGAACCGTTGTGGGGCAAGGCCTGCGCGGTAAAACATTTGGGGCTGCCGCATCGGTATTACAGTTTTAATCAGGTGGGGTGGCATTTTATCATGCTGGACAGCACGTTTCTGCCGCCGGACAAACCCAATGACTACACCGCCCGGCTGGATGAGGAGCAATTCGCCTGGCTGGAGCGGGACCTGCACGCGCACGCCAACATGCCGACGGCGCTGGTGTCGCATATTCCGTTGCTGTCGGCGGCGGCGTTTATGGACGGGGAAAATGAAAAAACCGGCGACTGGGTCGTGCCGGGGGCGTGGATGCACGTGGATGTGCGGCGACTGAAGGACCTTTTCCTTAAACATCCTCAGGTCAAGCTTTGTTTGAGCGGGCATCTTCACCTGGTGGATCATGTTATCTATAACAACGTGCATTATATTTGTGACGGCGCGGTCTGCTCGGCCTGGTGGAAGGGCAATTATCAGGAATGCGAGGAAGGCTACGGCGTGGTGGATTTTTACGCCGACGGCAGTTTTGCCCACCATTATGTGTCGTATAACTGGATCGTGGAACCCCAGCCGGGCCAAACGGTTAGCCAAAGGCCGCAACGGGGAATCAGGAACGGCTATGCCCGGGCATGAAGAAAAGAGCATGTCGCGCCGGCGATTTATGGGGGCGATGCTGGCGGGCGGGTCGGCGCTGGGAATGGGGAGATTGTGGGCGCAAACGTCAGCCGATGAGGCGGGTAAAAAGGGTGATGCCCAAGAAAATGAGCGAGTTTTACGATTTGCCCACGTAACGGATGTGCATATGATTTCGGGGCGGCGGTCGTCGGAGGGATTCGCGGCGTGCCTGAAGCATGTGCAGGAGCAGAAGGACCGGCCGGAACTGATTATCATGGGCGGCGATGCCGTTATGGATTCCCTGAAGGTGGATGAAGCGGGCGTGCGCCAGCGGTGGCGGCTGTATCGTGAGGTGATGGAGCAGGCTTGTCGGATACCGGTTAAGGCGTGTCTGGGCAATCACGATATCTGGGGATGGGACAAGAGCAAAAGCCGAACCACCGGCGAAGAGCTGCTTTGGGGCAAGTTGTGGGCCTTGCAGGAATTGCACATGCCGCAGCGTTATTATGCGTTCGAGCAGGCGGGGTGGCGATTCATCGTGCTGGACAGCAATCAAACCAGCCGGGAATATCTTTTTTACGGGCGGCTGGATGACGAGCAATTTGACTGGCTCGAACAAACGCTTAAGGCCGTACCGACGGGACAACCGGTGGTAGTGATTTCGCATATTCCTATTTACACCCAGATGCAGCACATGATGCGGCTATTGAACCGCATCGGGCCGACGAGCTACAATCCGCAGCTTATCCATACCGATTATCAGCGCATCGTGGAGTTGTTCGACCGGCATCCGCAGGTGAAGCTGTGCCTGAGCGGGCATCTGCATGTGCTGGACCGGGTGCAGCGGGGCGCGACGACGTATATTTGCGGCGGGTCGGTGTGCGGCTCGTGGTGGCTGGGCGACATGCACGGCTGCGAAGAAGGGTATGGCCTGGTGGATTTATACGCGGATGGACGGTTTGAATATCGTTATTGCCCTTACGGCTGGCAGGTTGATCCGGAAGATGTCCGGGCCGTAACGGGCGATAGATGCGTGTAGCACATGTTGGGTTCAATAAATGTTCAGGAACTTTCCAATGACGAATGAAACGAATTTGCTGGATCGGCGGGGATTTCTGGGTGCGACGATAGGGAGCGGGGCGGCGCTGCTGGGTTCGTATGCCGCCATCGGCAGGGCTGAGGAGGGCGTTTCGCCTATCGCCGGCGGAGCTAAACGGGTTTTGCGGTTGGCGCATATGACGGACGTCCATATTATGAAACAGCGGGGCGCTGACCGGGGGTTTGCCGCGGCATTGAAACATATGCACAGCCGGCCCGATGCGCCGGAGTTGCTGGTATTGGGCGGGGATATGGTTCGGGATACGCTGGCTCATGATGACGCCTCGACGCAGGAACAGTGGGAGGTATTCCACGCCGCCCTGCAAGACTGCCGGATTCCCGTCAAGGCGTGTCTGGGCAATCATGATATCTGGGGGTGGAACAAAAAACGCAGCAAGACCACCGGCGATGAGCCGTTGTGGGGCAAGGAGCGCGGCGTTAAAGAACTGCACATGCCGCACCGATATTATTCCTTTGAGCAGGCGGGCTGGCGTTTCATTATGCTCGACGGGACGTATGCGGCGCTGGATCGCCCTTCGATTTACGTTGGGCGGCTGGATGATGAACAGTTTGACTGGTTCGAAAAAACGCTGGCGGATACCCCGGCGTCGCAACCCGTGATTATTTTCTCCCACGAGCCGATTGTGTCATTGGCGGTTCTGCAAACTTCCGAAGTCGAAGATTATCAGGCCAGGCTCAGCGCCGCGGCTATCATGTCCGATTACAAACGCATTCTGGACCTGTTTCGTAAACATCGCAACGTCAAGCTCTGCGTCAGCGGTCATCTGCACCTGGTGGAGCGGGCGGAATTCAGCGGCGTGACCTATATTTGCGACGGCGCGGTGAGTGCTGCGTGGTGGAAAGGCGACCATTATGACTGCGATGAAGGCTACGGCATAATCGACTTATTTGCTGACGGCCGCTTCGAGCATCAATACATCAGTTACGGCTGGATGCCGGTGGCGTAAATCAATTCTTGGTCGGTTGAGGTTGTTTTTGGCCGCATTTATCCTGAGGGGTCGGCTGGGAAGAATCCGCCTCGTCGAGGCCATCGTTGAAGGTCAGTTCGGCCAGATAGACGCCGCCCTGGCCCCAGCCGCAATGGCTGACGAACCATTTGCCGTCGGTGTCGCGGATGACTTCGGCGGCGTGGGAGTCGATGTGGCCGACTTTATCCGATACAATCCAGTTCAAAGGCGTGTCGCTGACAAATACATCCGTGCCGACGTAGTCGCCGCGCGGGCCGATAAAGAGATAGTATTTATCGCCGCGCCGAACGACAAAAGGCGATTCGCACGGCCCGCCCCATTTGCCTATTTCCGTATCCTTGAAAACGATGTGGCGTTCGCTGCTCCAGTTGACCAGGTCGGTGCTGGTACGGGCGGCGACAATATGATTGCCCTGTTCGGGCCGGGTGGTGGCGGTGTAATACAGGATCCAGCGGTCGCCGTCGCGGAGGATGAACGGGTCGCGGGCGTCAAAGCCATCGACGACCATGGGATTTTGCGGATGGCGCGTCCAGGTTTTCAGGTCGGGCGAGGTGGCCAGATGGATGCGATAGTGGGTGTTGCCCTTGTCGCTGCCGGCGCAGTAATACATGTAGTATAAATTTTCATGTTTGATGACGTGCGGCGCCCAGAGGTGCGATTCGTGTTTTTCGGGGGCGACGGACAGGGCGAAAGGCTGTTTGTCCCAGGGTGATTGCGTGAGCATTTGCGCGGTGGCGTGGGCGAAATTGTCCTCATCGATGGGGTTGGCCGGTTCGGCGTGGGTAATGCCGAAATGATGCCACAGGCCGTCTTCGCCGCGGATGAAACAATGGTCGTTGATGTACCATTTTTCCGCTTCGCCGACACTGGGGTCGTAGATGTGAGTGAATTTTCCGGCGGAAACGGTCACTTCCCCGGCGGTACAATGCGATGAGAACGAAACCGCCAGTAAGGTTAAAATACTTATAATCGTAAGGTAATGTTGGCTATAATGGGTCAGCATGTGATACTCCTGTTCATTAAATAAGTTTCAGGATATTTTATCGGCAGGGCGTAAATGTCTCAAGGAGTTTCCCGGCGCGGCGAAATCATACCGTTTGGCCGGAAAAGATAATCACCAGGGCCACAATGATGGCGGCGAACAGCCCCCACCAGAAAATGACGCTGGTGTACCATTTCGTGCCGAGTTGATCGAAGATATTCAGTTTTCGCCAGTTGAACGTAAGCTGGTCGGTGACCTGCTCCGCTCGCGGCGGCGCGGTGGCCAGGCTGACGAAGACGCAGATGATGACGCAAAACAGCCAGTGAATCAGGGACTGGTTGCTGTAGGGTTTGACGAATTTATAAACGGCGTCGCCGAATAATTCGGGGAAATACGAGAGATATGTTTTCATCAGCAGGCCAAAGAGGAAGCCGACCACGACGGTAACGGATGCGCCTATGCCGTTTATCCGCCGAAACAAAATCCCCAGCAGGAAAATCGCGGAAAACGGCGGCGCGAAGAAGGCGTAAAGGGTCTGGATGTACTCAAAAAGGCCTCCCTTGAAATATTTAATAAAACCTCCCATGATAATGGCGATAAACAGGATGACCACGCTGGTCCAGACGCCGACTTTGACGAAATGTTTTTCTGTAGCCTCTTTATGAAACATACGCTTATAGATATCCAGCGTGACAATCGTCGCGGTGGAATTGAGCACGGAATTCACCGTGGATTGAATGGCGCCGAACAACGCCGCCAGAAATAAACCGCGCAGGCCAATGGGAACGATGGTTTGCAGCATGACGATGTAACCCTTGTCGGCCTCATCGCGGACACGTTCCCAGGGCTGGAACATCACTTCGGGGTAGCGGGCGAAGAGAATCAGGCCGGGCACGACGACGAACAACGGCATGAGGATTTTCATATATCCCGCCAGCACGATGCCCATGCGGGCGTGATACATGTTTTTGGCGGCCAATACGCGCTGAATCATGAACTGGTTCAGGACGGAATACCATAATCCTGTAGCGAGAAAACCATAAAACAAACTGGGCCAGGGCAGCGTCTCATGCGACACTGGCTGAATGACCGACAGACGATTATAGTGGTCCTGCTGAACGATATGCTGGGCGTGTTCCACGGCGGCCTGAGCGTAGATGCCGGAATCGGCTTTGTTGCATTCGAGCATCACCTTAAAGCCATCAATCAGCGAATGCGAATCGCCGGACAGCATATATAATCCCAGTATCGTCACCACTAATCCGCCGGCGATCATAATAATCACGGTATAACAATCCGTCCAGGCGACGGATTTGAGGCCGCCGTAAATCGCCCAGGAACCGGCGACGACGCCCAGAACGATAAT
>CAZOCV010000025.1:6139-14738 GCA_964578395.1 uncultured Pirellulales bacterium | reverse complement strand
GTGCTGATGTTGGAGGCGATAAAGGATGTGCCGACGACATACCAGGGCAGCGTGCGCCCGGCGAGAAAGTAATCTTCCGAGTCCACCTTCTCTTTGCGTCCGGCCCAGAAGCCCACCAGACAGAGGATGACAAAATAAAGCGCGAAGGCGAAATAATCCCATCCTCCCAGCGCAAAAGAATTCATACTCGGCATGTTCTTACCTCGTTATCGAAAAAGGCGGTTTACGCATATTGCCCTTCAGCCATTCCATACCAGCGGGGTCATCAGCTCCAGGACGGGAGTCGCAATATCGGGATGGATATATTTGAGTTGATACCCCAGCGTGTGAGGATTTTCACCGTTCAAAGCGAACAGGTCGTAATGATGGCCGAGGGCGTAACGGGGTTTTATTTGGGCCGCAAGGCGGGCGGCCTGGGCGGCGTCCATGTTTCCCGACTTGCCGTTGATGCACAGCAAAGCCACCTCAGCGGAAGGTACGGACGCCAGCAGCACATCAGAAAACGCCGTATCAGAGCTATGATACACGCTGCGGCCGTTGGCGAAGGTGAGTTTGTACCCGGCGGTGTCGATGACGGCCGGGTCGTTGGGCAGGGTGTAAACGCCGGTGATTTCAATATCATGCACGCGCTGGGTGATGCCGGAGTCGATGATGTGAATATTTTTTTCGGGGACACCCAGCGTCAGCAATTTTTTGGCCGCCAGCCGCGGAGCCACGAACAGCGTCTGCGGCTTACTGGCGAACGGCCCGATGGTCTGGGGGTCGAGGTGGTCCAGGTGGTCGTGGGTGACGATAAACACATCCGCCAGCAGTTTTTCCGGCGGTATCGGCGGCGGGTACAAACGCACCAGTTCAGGAACAACCTCACTGACCGAATCGCTGAGGTAGGGGTCGATGACCACGGTTTTTCCCGCGGCGCGAATGATAAAGCCTGACTGGCCGATAAACCACAAGGCCGCCTGGTTGGCTTCCAGGGGGAAGTGGATGATATCCAGCATGTGTCGCGCTTTGGTCATAACGAAAATCCAGTTTGTCATATCCGCGAAAGCGGGTATCCAGGCGCAAACGATGGATTCCCGGCTGCGCGGGAATGACAACGTCGCCTCTTGCGTTTTATAATCAACTGTTCTGCGGCAATAAAACGGCCTTGAAAATATCTTTTTTCCGTTCTTGCAGTTGCCTGATGGCGTCGTTGACCTGATGAAGCGGCACTTGCAGGTCCACGATTTTTTCCGCCGGTATTTTACCTTCCGCCATCCATTTCAGGCACGGGTCGAAGCATCCCAGCGACCGGCACGAGCCGACAATATTCAATTCATTCATGCTGATCGTACCAAAATCCGGAGGCTGCGGTTTCCAAATCAAGCTGAAAATCACCAGCGTACCGCGCGGGCGGAGGGCGGCGATGCCGATATTGGGCGCCGGCCCCGACCCCGTGGCGTCCACCACGATATCCACGCCCAAACCGCCGGTTTTATCCTTCACCACATCCAACACATTATCGTGATGTGTATTACAGGTCATAGCGGCTGTTGCTTTGGCGATGCGGGCAAGTCGCTGATCGTAATGGCCGGCGACAATAATCGTCCCGGCGCCGAGGATGCGGGCAATCACCGCGTGCAAAAATCCGAAAGGGCCATCGCCAATCACCAGCACATCCTGGCCGGATTGCAGATTAGCGCGTTTGCAGCTTTCGTAGCAAACGGCCGCCGGTTCGGTGAGTGCCGCCGCGGTGAAAGAAACGCCGGGGGGAATATGGTGGGCATTGGCGGCGTCCACGGCCACAAACTCCGCCCAGCCTCCGGGCGCGCGCTCGCCGCCCAAGTGTCGGGTATTGAGGCACAAATGGGGTATGCCGTGGGTGCAGGCGTAACAGGTTCCGCAGCGCTGCACCGGATCGAGAGCGACGGTGTCGCCGATATTTAGTGTCGTAACGTGAGCCGCTTTTTCCACCACGACGCCCGCGACTTCATGGCCCGGTATGATGGGCGGCTTGCTTTCAAAGTCGGCGTAATGAAAATCCGTGCCGCAAATCGCGGCCGCTTCGACTTTCACCACTACCTGGTCTTTGCCCGGTTTGGGTTCGGGAGCATCCTGCACTTCGAAATGATTAGCGCCGGTCCAGACGACGGCTTTCATGCCTTTACTCCAGTAGGTTTGTAAGTAGTGAGATAATTGATCGTCGCCGCCAGCGCCACCCGGCAGGCGCGTTCCATGCGGTCCAGGCGGGTGAATTCATAATCAGCGTGGCCGGTTTCCGTGTCGAAACTGCATAATACCGACGGGACGCCGCCCCGCGCCACCAGTCGGCAGGTGTCATTAACAGAACTATGGCCGATGATTTTCGGTTCCCGGCCGATTTCATCACGCCATGCGCTGCGCAGCGACAGCACAATAGGTTCGTCGGGATTGATTTCGTAAGCATCGCCGACATAAATCCACTTATGCGAAAGTAGTATGCCCGCAGGCAGCACCACATCATGCAGCCATGCCGCGAATTCGTTTTGAATATCATGGTAGGTTTTATCCGGATGCCAGCGGCGCGTGCCTTGCAGGGTGCAGGCATGAGGGACGCGATTATAAAAATCGCCATAATGCGCCTGCCCGATAAATACCGATTCCGGCGGCAAGAGCGGATAGTTATTAGACGTTGACGTTTTGAGATGCGTATTTTTTGCATCCAGCAAATCCAGCACCTGCCGCAGCGTGCGGTTTAGCGGCCAGCCTTTTTCGTCGCCGGTCATTTCGTGACAGGCCTGCCCCGGCCGCACCAGCGTGATATTCCAGATGCTCATGCCCAGCGCCATAATGACGACGGCCTCATCAGGCCCTTCAAAAACAATCGCCCCGTCGCCCTTGATACCCCGGTCGATAAGATTGAAAAGCCCCTGTGAATCCCCCTGCGGCGCTTCATGCCGGCCATAGGCGGTAATGAGCAGTTCACCGGGGAAATCGCCCCATTGATGCAGCAGGCGAGTAATTTCCAGAATGCCCGCCAGGCCGTTTTTCATGTCGGCGGCGCCGCGCCCGCTGATAATGTCGTTATTTCGCGTCGGCGGCGGGTGCGGCACGTCAATATGGTCGAGGTGGCCGGCCAGTTGCAGCGTCGGTCCCGGCCGGCGGCCCCGGAGGCGGCCGATGACATTAGGGCTTTCGTGGATGGTTTCATCCATCTCTACTGTCGCGCCACACGCCTGCAGCAGTTGCGCAAAGCGCAACGCGGCCGCACGCTCATGGAGCGTCGGGCTGGGCACATTGACCAGTTCCCACAGGTCATCGGCCAGTCGCCGGCGATTAATCTGGTCGCACATATTATTTATGGACAAATCAACCTCACCATCGTATCTGTTTTGATTTTTGATGGGTTATTTTTATTTTTGATTTACTTTTTCCAGCGCCTGCTTGAGGCTTTTATCAATCAAAGCCGTCATTTCGTCAAGATCGCTTTCCTCAGCAATCAGCGCCGGAGCCACGGCAAACCAGCTTGGGTCGATGCGCATAATCAAACCATTATCCAGAGCCGTTCGTTTGAGGGTGTGGCCTAATTCTGGAAATGGTTCATTGGTGCGGGTGTTTTTGACCAGTTCCACGCCCAGCAGAATCCCTCGCCCGCGCACCTCGCGCACCACGCCGTATTGTTTGAGGTTTTCGAGCCGGGGACGTAAATATTCACCCAGACGGCGAGCCTTATCGCAAAGTTTGTTTTCCACCATTTCATCAATGACCGCTATACCGGCCGCACAGGCCAGCGGATTGCCGGCAAAGGTGTTGCCGTGGGCGAACTGAATTTCCGCCTCCGCCGGGCCGAAAAACGCCTGGGCCATATCCTGCCGGGCGATCATCGCGCCCAGCGGCAGAACGCCGCTGGAAAGGCCTTTGCCGCCGCAGATGATATCCGGCGTCGTGCCGAACGTTTGCGCGGCGAACATCGCGCCGGTCTTGCCGTAGCCGGTAATGATTTCGTCGAAAATAAGCATGACGTCGTAACGGTCGCAGATATCGCGCAAAATAGTAAAATATTCCTCGGTCGGCGTGATGATGCCGCCGGTATTGCCGATTGGCTCGACGATGACGCCCGCGACGGTTTGCGGGTCTTCATGCACGATAACGTCCTCGAACTGGCGGGCGGCGAAACGATTGCATTCGTTCCAGTCGCTAAAGCGGTCGCGCAGGCTGGTAGGCGGCAGCACCTTCAGGAAACCGCCCATCTGCGGCTCGAATTTGGTCTTGCGTTTGCCGGTGCCGCTGGCCGCCATCGCTCCGAACGTACTGCCGTGGTAGCCGTGATAGCGGCTGACGAACTTGTATTTTTCGCCCCGGCCGGTCTGCTTGTAATACTGGCGGACGAATTTCAGGGCCGACTCGACCGATTCCGACCCGCCGCTGTACGGCTTGACAAATTTCAGATTACCCGGCGCGACGGACGCCAGCTTATCGACAAATTCCAAAGTAATGTCGGCTACACCGTGCAGCGGCGGCGCGAAGGTCATAATATCGAGTTGCTTTTTGACCGCATCCACGATGCGCGGATGACAATGGCCCAGCGAGGCGACGAAGATGCCGCCAATAGCGTCAAAATACCGTCGCCCTTCAACGTCCCAATAGTAAAGGCCCCGGGCTTTTTGCAGCACCAGCGGCCGGGCCAGAAACGCCGAAGTTTGCTGGTAATCCAGAAATGTCTGTTGGAGTAATTTTTCCTGTCGAGCCGTAAGTTTCACGATGTCCTCGTTTTGATGGTTTTTACCGCCGAAGGTTTTTGCGATTTCTGGCCGGTGATTATCTCTCGGCGAGCTTGCACATACGATGTCAGTTCCCGCTGGATATCCTCAGGCAAATGCGGCGGATGCGATTGCACCAGCATTTTTTCCATGACGCTGGCGGCGCATTGCACCACATCGCGGCCGCCGGTTTCCAGCCAGCTATCGTAGCTCGCCGTGGGCGCCAGCGTCGGTTCGTGAATTTCCTGACGCATATACTGCACGGTATGATCCGCCATTAGATAATTGCCGTCGCCTTCCTGAATCAGCCGCCGGGCCAGATGGTCTTCATCGACCGCGATGGGTTGCGACAGACGGCGGATGTAACCCCAAATTTCCGCGTCGATGATAAATTGTTCGTAACACATCGCGTTAATGTTATCGAGAATGCCCATGCCCTGAAGCACGCAATGGACTCCCGCCTGCCAGGCGCTCAGGGCGGTCATCATGCGTTCGTAGCCGCTGCGGCAATCCGGCCGCCGGCTGCCCGTGACCATTCCCGAACAGCGAAACGGCAGTTTGAGTTTGCGCGCCAGTTGCGCCCCCAGCAGGGTGCCGAGGGTGTTTTCCGGCCGGCCAAAACCCCCGCCGCCGCAGCGCAGGTCCGAGCCGAAACCGCCCGTGCCGATGAGCAGGGGCGCGCCCGGCCTGATGACCTGGGCGATGGTCGCCACGCCCATAAGCTCCGCCATACCCTGCACCAGGGCGCCGGCGGGCGTAACGGGCGCCGTCATGCCCATCAGCACGCCCGGCGTCAGCAGAATCGCCTGGCCGGCGCGGAGATATTGCAGCATGGCCTCCGCCATCCGTGCATCCAGCCGCAACGGCGAATTGATATTAATTAACGCCAGCAGCAAGGGGCGATTTAATTCGCCAAAAACTATTTTCGCCATCGCCAGCGTATCGTTTATGGCCTCGGGCGAATACACCAGGCCCATCAGCGGCTTATCCGCCAGGCCCAGCAGGCTGTGCATGGCTTCGATAGCACGCAGTTCCGGCGGGATGTCCGTCGGTTCCACGGGCAGGCAACTGACGATATCCACCGCGTCACACTGTGTTGACAGCGTGGTGAAATTGCGCAGGTCGGCGAGTGTGGCTTCGCGGCGCTTGCCCGCGGCGTCGGCCACGAAAGCGCTGCCGTAGCCGGGCACAACGTGCAACTGGGCTCCGCCGAGGATGACATTTTTTTGCGCGTTACGGGCGTGCAGCGTCCAATGGGCGGGTGCGGCCGACAATTGCTTTTCCACCTGGTCCGGACGGAACCACACCCGCTGCCGACCGGCGTCCGTGCGAAAACCCGCATCGGCCAGACATTGCCGCATCTGGGCGGACTGAATACATAAACCGGCCTTATCCAGCACCTCCAGCGCGGCGGCATAAACCGCCTCAACATCGGTGTCTTTCAATAAATTCAGATAATGCTGGGGATGTCGTATCATGTGCGTCTCTTCATGTCATGCGGGCCTGGCGCCGGTTTGCAGATAGGTTTCAAAAGCATCCAGCGACCAGTCGCCCATGCCCAGGTTTTGCAGGGTGCGCCCGCGGGCGTAAAAATCGGTATCGTTCACCACGGACGCCAGATATATCATGGCGTCATAGGTCGGCGTCGGCAAACCGGCCTTCCGCGCCAGCGACACCGTCAGCGATGCGCCCATGGGGATATCCTCGGTGACGTAACGGTCCTGCATGTTGAAGGGGCCTTTGCTGGAGGTCGCGGCGAATTCCTGCACCGTCATATTGAAACAATCCACGAAGACCTCATCATACGTGTACGGTTTGTAACTCAGCCGGGTGAATAAGCTTGACCGTTCACGGTCCATGGCGTAAATCACTTTCTTGACCGACGGGGTGATGCCCTCCTTGTACATGTAAAATTCGCCCTGGCTGTATTCGATGCGTCCCATGTTCAATAGCGCCCCGACGGGATGCACAATAATATTGACGTTGTACAGCGCCGGTTCGAGTATGCTCCGCGCTGCCTTGACCTTATCCGCATAAGAGCCGTCCAGAGCCGTTATAAGTGCGGCGGTGTCCGTCGCCGGCAAGGCCGCCACCAGCATATTCGGTCCGTCAATGCGGTGAATGTTCACCGTGCCCGGCCCTTCCAGCCGGCGGCAGCAATACGGAAACGTTACGCCCTCGCCCAGCACAACACGCCGGCGCATTTTCATTTCATCCCACACTTTGCGCATGACAAGGGTGCCGCCGCTGCCGGGCCAGAGAATCACCGCCTGGCCGTCTTCCAGTATCGGCGCCAGTTCTCGCGCCGTGCGCTCGTGAGTCAGCGCCTGGGTCGTGACCATAATGACCTCAGCGCCTTTGACCGCCTCGGCGAGATTAATGGTCGCCAGCTTCAGTTGGGCCGTGCCGGTCCGGGCGATGCCGGTGACCTTGATGCAGCCGGATTTAAGCATCGGTTCGATATTCTGGCGATACTCCGGAAACTCAAACAGCCGACAATGGTGTCCGGCCAGACTCATGTCGCCGGCAATGGCGCTGCCGCCGTTACCGGCTCCGATGATGCAGATTTCTTTGGCTTTCATGTAACCTCAATATTATGTCATTCCCGCGAAGGCGGGAATCCAGTATGTGTCGCGGGCATCCTGCCCGCGGTCTTTCCTTATTGTTTCAACTGTTCATGTTGTAACAATGCCCAAAGGTTTTTTTGCTTTCCATTTACCGCGTGTGAAATCCGGAATATCAATGGGCTTGCTGCGGTCCGCCACGGATAATTCGCTCAGCGGCGAAACAGCGCTCCATGCGGCCGTATCATACACGTCGATATCCGGCCCGGCGCCGGTTTGAAACGCCCGCGCCAGGCGATACATCAAAATATAATCGCTGCCGCCGTGGCCGGTTTTCACCGCCTTATCGGCCAGAGCCTTCCAGAGCGGATGCTCATACGTGTCCCGGTACGCATCGACGGATTCCCATTGTTCATACGGGCTGCGGCCGTCCACGTGGATTTTGCCCATGTTGTCCATATAGATGCCCTTGTCGCCCTGCACGCGGTAAATCATATCAAACGGCCGGGGCAACTGGGCGTCGTAATATTGCACCAGGGTATTGCCGTTGACGGTTTTAATCATGGTGCAGTTGATGTCGCCCTGAGTGTAGATTTTTTTCGCGGAGGGATGGTCCGGGCCGAATTTCTCCTCGATGTAGCGATTCATGCCGGTGGATTTACTGCTCATCGACACCAAATAATCGAACCGGTCGCCGCGATTAATGTTCATCCACTGGCTGCACGGTCCCAGCGCATGGGTGGGATACAGGTTGCCGTTATGCGTGAGCATGTCTTTGGCCCGCCAGAGCAGTTCGCCTTGCGAGTCGAACCGCACATTGCGCACGTCATGCTGATAGCCCGCCTCGCAGTGACGAATATCGCCCAGCAACCCCTGACGCACCATGTTCAACACCATCAGGTTATTGAAAAAATAACAATAATTTTCCAGCAGCGTGGTTTGACGATTAAACTTTTCCGCCGTCTCCACCAGTTCCCAGCATTCATCCAGCAGATAGGTGGCATGTACTTCGGTGGCGGCGTGTTTACCGTTTTTCATGGCGGCCACACACACCGGTACGTGCCAATCGACCGGCGTGGCCGTGATGACCAGGTCCAGGTCTTCCGTTTCACACAGCCGCACAAAATCGCGCTCTCCGCGTGCATAGCCGGCGGGTTTTGCTTGCCCGGCATCCCGGACCCACTGCTGGGCGCGCGCCACGCGGTCTTCGATAATATCGCATACGGCCCGGACCTGCACCCCTTCGAGGTCCAGCAGAATGCGCAGCAGCATCGAACCGCGCGACCCCACGCCCACAAAACCAATCCGCAGCGGATT
>CAZOCV010000025.1:3012-6039 GCA_964578395.1 uncultured Pirellulales bacterium | reverse complement strand
ATCTGGTACCAGTAAGCGACACTGCACCAGTCATCGCCGCTGCGTTCATCCAGCCCCTGCGGGAACCAGCCCATCTGCTGAATCGTCGCCTTGAATTCCCGCTGAAAATATACCGGATCCAGCACATGCTGGCGATACATGCTGATGACTTCATGCCCGCCGTTGTTTTCGCCCGGCGCCTCCATCAGCGTGCAGCCGACGTAGTCCGTCTGAAACAGGTCCATGCCCCAGGCGTTGCAGAAATAATCCTCCGTGCCCGTGCCGCAAATGGTGGGGTAATTTGTGTCGCCGTCAAAATAAAACTTCATCTCGCCTTCGCCCCACCAGTGCGGCTCCAGCGGCCGAATGCCGATGACACAGCCGACAAAACAGCCCGGCCCTTTGACGTTATCCAGCAGGACGTAATCCTGTCTGGGGATGGTGGGATTCTGGCGGCGAAACTGCGCGTGAAAATAACCGGCGTTGTCCGGCAGCGATGTATGCAGTTCATAATCAATCTGATAAAAGATACAGCCCATTTCCGGTTTGGCGGGAATATCATGTTCGATGGTGATGCGGGCGTGCGTGCGAAACGGCATCGGAAAATAACAATTAAACCCCCGGCCGTTAATCACTTTTAGCCAGGTGGAATCCAGGTGCAGCGTCCGTCCGTGCGCCAGGCCGAAAAAATCACCCAGAGGCGCTTCCACGCTGGGAACGGGATTGTTGTCCCAGTACATGCGAATGATGAGATTGCGCAAATCCAGCGGGTCGCGGTCGGGCATGGTCAGCCAAATATGGCGGATGACTCCACAGCCGTCGACATCCATCAGCGTAACCACATTGCCCTGCATGATGCCGCCTCGACAGGGTGCGCCCTTGCGGCCGCCTTTGGCCATACCGCCCTTGCCCGGTTCGCCGGTGGGATTTTCCTGCGTGATAGCCCGGCTCACCACGCCGTCGGGAATAACGGATATATCGTTCATCAGCGTGGCCGGGGCGAGAATCCGCGGAGATGATGACTGGCAGCCTAAAGCAGCCAACAGCAGCATACTTGCGGCGACCGGAATTAGTAAACAATGACTCATTATCGTATCCTCATCGTAATTTATTCCGCCGGAACCAGATCCAGGTAATCAATTCCGACCATGTATTTTTTATCCGCATCGGGATGGGCGCCGACGACTTCGATGTCCACCACATGCTTGCCCGCCTGGATATCAAACGCGCCCAACGTCAACTCCGGCGAGAGAATCGCCTCTTCGGGATTATAAAGGTCCATCGGTCCGTTGATTTGTTTGCCGTCGAAATAAAACTGCACGATGGCGTAATCGGCCGCTTTCGTCAGTCGCGTTTTGAGCAGGTGTTTTCCTGATTGTTGCGCGTCAACTTCAATCCGCAATCGTCCGCCGCCAACCTGTTCGGCCCACCACCAGAGTTGGTCATTGTCGCGCCATTTACCGACGTTCGCCCACGGCTGCATATCCTGCCGCGAAATCGAGCCCGGCGGCTCCGTCAACACCTTCATTCCCGCCATCATTACCGGATAGCTGGGACGTACATAATAATTGTCTCGTTCGCTGTGAGGAATCGGTCCATAAGGATCTTGCCCGCCCGGGGCCAGATACCAATAGGCCGTACAGGCATACAGCGTCGGCCGCTCGTTGGTCCAGTATTTCTCGATATAAGCCTCGAAGCCGGTCTGGAACGGCACATTATCGGTGATGTGCCAGCGATTGAGGGAAATATGCCCGTGGTTATCTTCACTAATGGTCTGGTTATGATACGCCTGCTCGAACAGGGCGGGATCGCCCCAGGCGTAGCCAAAGTAATCTTCTGAACCGGTGCCGTAAAACGATGGGAATTTTTCGCCATCAACGAAGAATTTTTCATCGCCTTCCCCCCACCAGCCGCCGCCGGGACTCCAGATATTCAAGAGCACGCCCGCGAACCGTCCGCGGCCGCGGGTGGTCAGCATGGTCCAGTCGATGCGCCTTTCGGGGGTTTGGGGTAAAAACGCATCACGATGCCACTTCACGTGCAATCGCCCCAACTGCTCAATGGGCTTTGTCAGCGGCGCATGCACCATGCGCCAGTCCAGCTTTCGAGGGGTTGGTCCGTCGTTGATAATCTCCACGACCGCTTTTTGCGCAAAAGGCATATACCAGAAGCTGTAAAAACCATCCGGCGTCATGCCCATCGGCAGCGAGCGATAATGATTCACGCCCGGCCCCGTGCCGAAAAAGTCTCCCAGCGGGCACCACACACTCGGTTGGCTTTCTTCATCCCAGCGAATCGCCAGCACCAGTTCACGCATCATTCGCCGCTGGGCTTCGATATCGTCCGGAAGGTCAGGCTGTATGAACATCGCGGTGATGGCGCGCTGTCCGGAAATTTCGATAAGGGTGGTTCGGCCGCCGGCGGCAATTTCCGTCTGCTGCTTTTCGATGATTTCACCGGGGCGACGGCCCGCCGGATCACGGCCTTTTTGGGCTAAAAGCGCATTGGCTTTGTCCAGGGCCTGTTCGGCTTCTTTGGATAATTGGCGGCTGAACGTAGGTACGATCGTATCGGGTGGGAAGGTGGTATAAGATATCTGATGAAATTCGCCATAATTGGAATCGGCGACGATTTTGCAGCTTTTCTGGTACGGAATAGGGGTATAATTGTTTCCCCCCTGGGCGGCGGTAAAATAAACCAGTTCGGAACAGTTAAACGGTTCCGCCGACCTGTCGAAATAAGCTTTGAAAGGCAAATCCACCGCCGGTTCGGCCTGGCCGTCGAGGTAAATTTTTACGTGGCCGTCCTGCGGATTTGCCGACCAGAAGCGCCAAATGCAGCCTGGTCCCGTCATTTCGGCCAGAACCTTTTGCTCTCCTTCCATGCGCATATTACCCGTTCCGCCAAAGCCGTCGCCGTTGGCGTCCCAGTTGACGTAGGTATCCGTGGCGGCGTCGTATCTGCTGCTGCGATCATAGCTGGACCACATCGCGCAAGTTTCCCCATTTTCCGGCAAGGTTGCCAGATGCTCCAGATCGGTCAAACGCC
>CAZOCV010000025.1:0-2912 GCA_964578395.1 uncultured Pirellulales bacterium | reverse complement strand
GTCGATACTGCTGAGAAAATCCTGAGCTCTCTGCATTCGCAGCCGTTTGACCATCTCCATCGGTTTACAGGCGAAAAATCTCATGCTCACGCGATATAAATGCTGGGGAGAAATACCGACCCTGTCCGCCAGGTCGGAAACCCGCCAATGGCGTCCTAAATCATCGCTGACAATTTCCCATAAGGAATACAAATCCTGTCTCATTTTCTGGCTGGTGAAATTGTCCTCAACTTCCAGCTCCCGCTCGATATTCAGCAAAATAAGTTCGGCGTAATGGCGTGCGGCCACGCGGGCGCGGGAGCCGGTGCGGATATTTTCCGCCAGAAAGCCTTCGATGGCAGAATATATCTCCCGGCCGGATTGCGAAATACGGGTATGGGCTTTTTGCCGCCCCAGATGCGCCCAAAGGGGGGAGTCGGCCAAATATATCCATATCGCCAGCCATTGACTGCCGTCCAGACGATAATAATGGCGCTGATGGGCCGGCAGAATCGTCAGGTGGCCGGCTTCCAGAGGCATGCCTTTACGCAGCTCCTCGGTGAATAGCCGGCCCTGACCTTCCAAGGTAATTATCATTACATGCATGTTTGGATCATTTCGTTCAACCTCTCCATATTCAGTAATCTCACAAATCGATGCCAGGGTGATGTGGCGGTCCCGAATAGGCTTGGCATCAGGGTGATTAATATGGAGATACCGTCGCCGGCATTTCGGAGAAAGCACTAGGCGGTCAGCGGAAAAATTGAGATTATCCGGCATGTCCAAATAACCTGAATCACGAAATTAAAACCAGGTAAAAATACTCTCTTTATCATGCCCGAACCCCCCTTTGAAATCAAGCTAAAAGTGGCTTAGGAATATATTATTTTATATCAATGGACTCGAAAATAACGGGAAGAATGAATGTTATACATTGATATATAAGTAGTTATGAATATAAGCTTCATGGCTGCCCACGTAACGGCGATGTTATTATAAAACAATAATTCAAACTCTCATAAAAATATCCTCAAACTATGGGGAAAAAGCATTTTTATAAATGTTACTATTAGACATGCTATTGCTAGTTTGGACTATTCCTGTATGCCGATCTCAATACATATAATAGACGTTGAGATAGGAAAGTATATTTGGAAAGCGTCATAACTCAATAATCCTAAGGGCTTGTCTTGTAAGGATAAGTTTGTAACTACTTATAGATTGTGATGTTATACCAATTCTGCTATGGCCAAACTGATGAAATTTACTTTAACCATTAAGGCATTAAATGCATCGTTTCTGAGGTTTTTTTCTAACGCTGGAGGAGTGTTTTCCATGAAAAACAGCAAAAGAGATTCAAAAAAATGGTTTTTTTTGATGATCGCAACTTTGTTGATCGGATGGGTAACGGGTAGCATCCATGCGGACATGGTGGGTCTGTGGCGGTTTGATGAGGGCATGGGGTATGTGACCGAAGACAGCTCCGGTTACGAGAATACGGGGTATCTTTTTGCCCGAAACGGCAATTTTCCCCAATGGATATCTGGGAAAAGCGCTGAATTTGGCAATGCGTTGTTGTTCGGAGAAACTACGGCTGACGAAAATACGGTATATGTAAATTTCTCACCGGAATTGGAACTGGTGGACAAATGGACGCTGGCGTTCTGGGTGCGGATTGATCGGCATGATGCTCCCAATCAGTACGGTTCTCCCATTTTCTGTGAAAATTACGTGGTTCAAGTTGGGGCTGCCGGTGATTCCAATATGTACTTTTGGCCAACCGCCGCCCCGGGGAATTGGTGGGAAGTTTGGCAGTTTGGCCTGGGAACAGGTACGGAACCGGCCTTGGGCGCCTGGGCCCATATCGCCATAACGTATGATGGCACAAATTTAACACTTTACCGTAATGGTGATGTTATGCCGGGTTATCCTACTTCGACCGTACCCGGCCCCAGCACCACCGAATTACCGGATCGGTTGGCCAATCGCACGGAAATTTACTGGAGCTATCTTTATTTTGGCAGCTACTACAATGCAGGGAGTTCCGGCGCTTACCGCTGGTTGGCCGGCGCCCTCGATGATATTGCGATTTTCGATGAAACTCTGGATGAAACACAGGTTGAGACCATTATGGCCGGCGATTTTTCCGGTCCTTGGACGACGTTGGAAGAATCTCCGTTCAGCGATTATATCTGGAATCCCACCTTTTTAAGCAATCTGGCGGCGTTACCCGGAGAACCCGGCGGAGTGGTTTCGCCCTTTTTGCCGCCGAACTGGGACGGCGTTGTCGATAACGCTCCCACAGATGATTACGGCATTATCAACGCCACGGGCTGGGCCGGGGCCGAACCTACCGTGGTTACTTATGCCGCTTCCGTTTCGGCGGGCGACGTCTTGTATCAATTAGCGGATAAAGCTTTGCAGGATTATACCGACGGCATGAAATTCCGCTTGTTCACCCGCGTGGCCGGGAATACGGCCGCCATCGGCAGCACGGTGGGCGTGCGTTTTTATATCGCCGAGAGCAGCAATCCCAGCAGTAAAGTTCAAATCGGCGATCTGCATACCACCATTACCACCGCCCAGCAATGGGTGGAACTGAGCGATTCATCCTGGACGGCCAGTTCCGCGGACGTGGGAGATCAATTCTACGCCGAGGCTTATGTTACCGGCGGCACGGCGGGCAGCGCCTATGGTTATTTTGATATCGTTCATATTCAGCTTCTGCCGAGCAACTGCGAGGAAGTGGCCCTGCTGAACCATATTCTGGACCTTGACTTCGATGCGGACTGCTTCGTGAATCTGGAGGAATTTTCCCAGATGAGCGATAACTGGCTCCGCAGCGACGACCCCGAACCGGCGCCGGCCAATCCCGGCGAGTTGCTGACGAACTGGGATTTCTATCAGGATGTGTCGCTGGTTCCCGAAGCGGG
>CAZOCV010000024.1:1956-22974 GCA_964578395.1 uncultured Pirellulales bacterium | reverse complement strand
ATTGAGGTCCTGCTCGCGGCCGTCCTGCTGGCGGTGCTTTTTACTGCGGGCATGACCCTCTATGGCAACCTCGGCCGCGCCGGGCAGGACACCCTTGATCAGGACCTTGCCGCCGAACTGTGCCTGGAAATGATCAAGGAAATCAAACTCCTCCCCTACGCCGATCCTCAGACGCCCACGACCGGCATCGCCTGCGAAGAAGGCGGAACCAGCCGCAATCAATACGACGATATCGACGACTACGACAACTGGACGGCCACACCCCCGCAAACCCGGGAGGGCTCGACGCTGGAACGCTATACCGGTCTGACCCATTCCGTCGCCGTCGAACACGTCAGTTCCGGCAACTTTCAGCAGACTCTCAGCGACGCCAACAATCAGGGCTTCAAACGCATCACCATCACGATTAAACGCGGCGACCGCGAACTCACCCGCCAGATATACATCATCGCCGACATCCCCGACGACACCCTGGAGGATGAAGGATAAAAGTCATGCAGAGTAAATCCCTGACCTATCCATAATTTACCTGCAAAAAATAAAAAACATGATGACAAAGAATAAACTGAAATTAAATCCGCGTTAATCCGCGTAATCCGCGGTTAAAAAATCTGTGTTAATCCGTGGTTATATTAAAATGAAACCCAAAGGCAGCGTTTACATCCTGGTCCTGACCACCTCTCTCGTGCTGGTCATCGTCACCGTGGGCCTGAGCCGTTTCCTCATCCGCGCCCGTCAGGACGCCCGCTCTGCCCGTCAGGTTGAACAGGCGCAAATCCATGCCCAACTGGGCCTGCGCCATGCCCTCTGGGCCACACACCACAACAGCAACTGGCGCACCCTCCTCCCTAATGGCGAATGGCTGACCGATATTGCCGTTGGTCAGGCGACATATACCGTCACCGGCACGGACCCGGATGATGGAAATCTGGCCGACAATCCCGCTGATGCCGTCATCCTGCAATGCAGCGCCGCCGTCGGCGATATCACGCGCACCCTCCAGGTCGAAGCCCGCAGTTCCAAAATGGAATTTCTTAACTATCAGGCCGCCGCAGGCGGCAACCTGTATCTGAACGGTTCCGCTGACATCGAAGGCGACGTCTATATCAACGGCAACCTCCAAATCAACGGCTCCGACTGCTATATAGACGGCGACGCCATGACCGCCGGCAGTGTCTCCGGCTATACCACACACATTACCGGTGTCACCACAACCGGTGCGGCAGACCTCGACCTGCCCGCCGGCACGACCGCTTATGATTATTTCGCCCCCCTGGCGACAACCATCCCTTACCAGAGTGAAATATTCGCCAAAGTCCTCGCGCCCAACAGCAATCCCTACGGAGCAACCAACTCTGATGGCGTGTACCTGATAAACTGCTCCGGCCAGCGCATCGTCATCAAGCAAAGCCGCATCGTCGGCACTCTCATCCTGGTTAATCCCGCCGACACCAGCGCTGTGGAAATCTCCGTCAACTGGCAACCCGCCCGCACCGATTACCCGGCGCTGATTGTTCATGGCGGCAACTTTGAATTCAAAATCGATAGCGATATTTATGAAATGCTCATCAATGCCGACCTGAGCCTGCCCGGCGAACTCGGCTACGGCACCAAACTCTCCAGCTACGACGGCGAAATTCACGGCCTCATCTTCACCAATCGCAGTCTCTCCCTTAGCCAGAACACCCTGCTTTATGGCCAGGCCGTCGCACTGGTTAATCTCACCCTCAACGAAAACGCCGACATCTACCCCGACCCCCTCGAACCCGAACCCTTCATCCTGCCTTTTGTCACTCCCGCCCTCACTCCCGTCCGCGGCTCCTATCAGTGGATTACGCCGTAACGGATTTCATTTTGAAATGCGAAAGCTGAATATTCGCTTGCGCAATATGTCAAATTTATTTCCATCATCTATAACCTACCATCCTGCTTTTGCCTACTTGCCTGGCCTTGCTGCTTCCGCTATCATACTTTTACTATGGCTGTTACAATAACGTGGATTAATCATGCCAGTTTTCGCCTCAGCAACGGCAAAATTGTCTATATTGATCCGTGGAAACTCCCTACTGAACCGCATGACGCCGACCTCGTCCTGGTAAGCCACAGCCACTATGACCACTATTCGGCCGCCGACATCGCTAAAATCGCCCGCCCCGATACCGACATTATCGCCCCGGCGGACGTCATCCAAAAACTCGGTCGTGGGCAGGTGATTGCACCGAACCACACCGTAAACATCCACGGCCTGACCATCACCGCCACCGCCGCTTACAATCCCGCCAAACAGTTCCACCCCCGCGACAACAACTGGGTGGGATTTATCATCGAAATAGAGGGTATTCGCATCTATTACGCCGGCGACACCGACGTCACGGAGGAAATGAAAGGCCTGACGAATATCGATGTGGCCCTGATGCCGGTATGCGGAACCTATACCGCCACCGCCGAAGAAGCGGCCGCCGCCTGCAACCATTTTAAGCCCCGGCGGGCGATTCCCTACCATTTCGGCGATATTGTCGGCGACACCGCGGACGCCCAAACCTTCGACCTGGAAACCGACTGCCCGGTCATTATTCTCAAGCCGGGTGAAAGCACCTGGATATAATTTCATCGAAAAATGAGCAAACACATACAATCCACATATTTTTATGGCCTTATCGGTTGCCTGCTGATGATATCAACGGCAACCAGCGCTGAAAAAAAAGAGGAAAAACCCGAAGAACCCACCGCCCCCGGTTCGGTGATGCGGGAGGAATTCACCCCCGGAAGCTGGACGCTGGCGATTCTGCCCGACACTCAGATTTACAGCCAGACGTATCCCGGCCTGTTCCTGATGCAAACGGCCTGGCTGGCGCAAAACCGCGACAAATTCAATATGGCCTTTGCGCTGCACCTGGGCGACATCACTCATAGAAAAACCACCGCCGAATGGCAAAACGCCCAGGCCGCCATGCAGCCGCTCGATGGCGTTTTACCTTACGCCCTGGCGCCGGGCAATCATGATTATGAAACCCGAATTCCCAATACAAACGACACCCGGCTGAACACCCGCGAAACGCGCCTGAATGAATTTTTTCCTGAAGCAGCGGCCCGTCGGCAGCCGACCTTCGGCGGCGTCAAAGAGCCGGGCCACATGGAAAACAGCTATTCCTTGTTTGCAGCAGGCGGACGCCAATGGATTGTTATCGCCCTCGAATGGGCGCCGCGCGATGAAACCATTGACTGGGCCAATTCCATCATGGACCAGCACCCCGACCGCTACGGTATCTTGATGACTCACGCCTATCTCTATTTCGATGACCAGCGCTACGATTATTCTACCTGGAAAACGAAACAGCGCTGGAGTCCCCGCGATACGCAAATACCCGGCTCCCGAAACGACGGCCAGGATCTCTGGAACAAACTCGTGCGCAAACACAACTTCGTTTTCGTCTTCAGCGGCCACGTTATCGGCGACGGGACAGGCTACCGCACGGATAAAAATGACGCCGGCCAGACCGTTCATCAGATTCTTAGCAATTATCAAATGCGCGACTTTGGCGGTGAAGCCTATATGCGCCTGATGGAATTCCTGCCCGACGGCAAAACCGTGAAAGTCCGCTCCTATTCCCCGCTGTATGACCGGCTGCTTACCCGCAACGATCAGCAGTTTACTGTTTTATTGGATGATTAGTTACTGCAAGCATTAAGAAAGGAAACACTGTGCTCAAACAAATAAAATACGGCCTCGTATATTCTTTTATTATGGCAGCGTGCGTCTATAGCGCTGAAACCCCAAAGAAAGACCAAAAACCCGAAGAACCCACCGCCCCCGGCTCCGTCATGCGGGAGGAATTCACTCCCGGAAGCTGGACGCTGGCGATTCTGCCCGACACCCAGCATTACAGCCAGACGTATCCCGGACTGTACCTGATGCAAACAGCCTGGCTGGCGCAAAACCGCGACCAATTCAACATGGCCTTTGTGCTGCACCTCGGCGACATCACCAATAGAAAAACCACCGCCGAATGGCAAAACGCCCAGGCCGCCATGAAGCTGCTCGATGGCGTTTTACCTTATGCCATCGTGCCGGGAAATCATGATTACGAAGTCACCAATGAAGAAAAACCCCAGGCAACACGCGACACACGCATCAACGAGTTTTTCCCCGAAGCAGCCGCCCGCCGACAACCAACCTTCGGCGGCGTCAAAGAGCCGGGCCACACGGAAAACAGTTATCATCTGTTCGAAGCGGGCGGACGCCAATGGATTGTCATCGCCCTGGAATGGGCGCCGCTTGATAGCACCGTGGAATGGGCCAACACGATTATGGCTCAGCACCCCGGCCGCAGCGGCATCCTGATTACTCACGGTTATCTGTATTGTGACGACCAGCGTTACGACCACACCAAATTCCAGGATAAACAGCGCTGGAGCCCGCATTACACCAAAACCCCCGGCCAAAAAAATGACGGCCAGGAACTCTGGGACAAACTCATCCGCAAACACAATTTCGTTTTCGTCTGCAACGGCCACGTCCTTTACGATGGCACTGGCTACCGCAGCGATAAAAATGACGCCGGTAAAACCGTCCATCAGATTCTAAGCAATTTCCAGATGCGCCCCCTCGGCGGCGAAGGCTATATGCGGCTGATGGAATTCCTGCCCGACGGCAAAACCGTCAAAGTCCGCTCCTATTCCCCGTTATATGACAAGCTCTTGATTCAAAATGACCAGCAGTTTACCCTTACCCTGGATGAATAAGCAACGTGGAGAGTATCATGAATAAGCAGATTTTGGCATCAAGCATCATGTGCCTGCTTTGGATCGGAGCCAGTGTTTTTAGCGCTGAAACCGACAAAAATAAAGACCAAAAACCTGAAGAACCCACCGCGCGCGGCTCCGTCATGCGTGAGGAATTTACTCCCGGAAGCTGGACGCTGGCGGTGGTCCCCGATATCCAGAACCAGACTCATTTTTGCCCCGGCGTGTCTATGGCCCAGACAGCCTGGCTGATTCAAAACCGCCAGCGGTTTAACATCCCCTACGCCCTTTATCTCGGCGACCTCACCAACCATGATGCACCCTGGCAATGGGAAAACTGCCAGGCCGCCATCAGCCTGCTCGACGGCAAGCTGCCCTATGCCCTGGTCACCGGCAACCACGACTACCACCCCGACGGCGCCTCGCGGGACACGCGTATTAATGATTACTTTCCCGTCAAAAATTTTGCCGACTGGCCCACCTTTGGCGGCGTCATGGAGGAGGGCCGCATCGAAAACAGCTATCATCTTTTCGAAGCCGGCGGCCGCAAGTGGATTGTCATTGCCCTGGAATGGGCGCCCCGCGACAAAACCGTAGACTGGGCCAACACTATTATGGATATTTATTCTGACCGGTGCGGCATATTGATAACTCACGCCTATTTATTCGACGACAGCCTGCGCTATGACCATAAAACCCGGCAGCAACGCTGGAATCCTCATGATTATAAAACGCCTCCGCCCGTCAACGACGGCCAGGAACTCTGGGACAAACTCGTCCGCAAGCACAATTTCGTTTTCGTCCTCTGCGGCCACGTCTGCAATTCCGGCGTCGGCTATCAGGCCGAGAAAAATGACGCCGGCCAGACCGTCCACCAGATTCTCAGCAATTATCAATTTCGTGACTACGGCGGCGAAGGCTATCTGCGGCTGATGGAGTTCCTCCCCGACGGCAAAACCGTGAAAATCCGCACCTACTCCCCTCTTTGGGACCGCCTCCTGACCAGTCCCCAGCAGCAATTCACTCTTGAATTGGACCTTTTACCTGCAAAGGCGAACAAGGAAACCGTATCCGTGGACCAAACACCCTGATTCAAGTTAATGGTGTAAACGTTAAATGTACCAAATCATCAACGTGAAAGATTATTCGGGCGGACTGGAAAAAGCGGCGCGCTATATACACGGCAAATGGGGCAACGATACGAATTATTTGTTCTATCGCGACGCCATGGCCAATTCCTCCAATAGCGAGCAGGGCTTGCCCAGATTTTATCTCTTGACGAAAAACAACGACATTGTCGGCTGTTACGCTTTAATTGTAAACGATTTTATCAGTCGTCATGATTTAATGCCGTGGTTTGCGTGTCTATTCGTTGAAAAGGACGAGAGAGGAAAAAAATTAAGCGGGCTGATGTTCGATCACGCTATCAGGGAGGCCAAAAAATCCGGTTTTGCGACGATATACCTTACCACCGATTTAGACGGCTTCTATGAAAAATTTGGCTGGGAGCGCATCGAGGACGGGTATGATATTCGGGGGCAAATAACCAGAATCTACAAACGGTCAATATCCTAAAAAAATGCCCGGGACTGGATTTGAACCAGCACAGGAGTAACTCCCACTAGCCCCTCAAGCTAGCGCGTCTGCCAATTCCGCCACCCGGGCAATAATCAAACTCTAAATGTAAATTTCTAAATCCCAAACTCCTGTTCGCACCACTTACACTTTGCCCACCAGCAGGCAGGCGTTATGCCCGCCGAAACCGAAGGAATTGCTGATGGCGTACTTGAGCGGTTTTTCCCGCGCAACTTTCGGCACATAATCCAGATCGCACTGCGGATCCGGATTCTCTAGATTAATCGTCGGCGGAATCACACCATCATGCACCGCCAGGCTCGCTACGATCAATTCGATGCCGCCGCTGGCGCCCAGCGTATGGCCCAGATGGCTCTTGGTGCTGCTTATGGCCAGCTTATAAGCATGAGCGCCGAACACCTTCTTAATGGCGTTGGTCTCGCTGATATCATTGAGCTCCGTACTGGTGCCGTGGGCGTTTATGTAATCCACTTGCTCCGTCGTGATGCCGCCGGTGTCCAGGGCCTGCTGCATCGCGCTGCACGCACCGCGCCCTTCGGGATCCGGAGCGGTGATATGGCTGCCGTCAGCGGTCAGACCGTAGCCTAGCATTTCCGCGTAAATACGCGCTCCGCGCTTGCGTGCCCGTTCATAATCTTCCAGCACCACTATGCCGGCCCCTTCGGACAGAACAAATCCGTCTCGGTCCTTGTCGAACGGCCGGGAGGCATGCTGCGGATCATCATTACGTGTGCTCAATGCCTTCAAAGCGCAGAAACTGGCCAGCCCCAGCCGCGTTAATGCCGCTTCGCTGCCGCCGGCAATCATGATATCCGCACCGCCGGTCTGGATATGATTGAACGCATCTCCTATCGCATGCGCCGCCGAGGCGCACGCCGTAACCACGGCGGTATTGGAGCCACGCAAACTATAATAAATGGATATATTGGCGCTGGCGGCATTCACCATCAGTTTGGGCACGCAAAACGGACTGACCCGATCCGGGCCGCGCTCGATAAGCTTGAGGTGTTCCTTTTCCAGCTCTCCCAGACCGCCGATGCCGCTGCCGACGATAACACCGCATCGGTCAGGATCCACCGCCTTCATATCCAGGCCGCTGTCCTTGACCGCCGATATCGCCGATGCCAGGGCAAAAAGCGCAAAACGGTCGATGCGTTTGACTTCACGCTTATCAATATAATTCTCCGGATCGAAGGTGCAAATTTCTCCGCCGATTTTTACGGGATATTGCGTCACGTCAAACCCTTCGATACGTTTAACGCCGCTCTTGCCGGATATGACATTCGGCCAGAACGCATCTACCGTTTCCCCTAAAGCCGTCACCAGCCCCAGACCTGTAATGACTACACGACGTCGGGTCATAATCTTTCCTTGCTACAGGAGCCTACTCGCCGCCCGCATCCTCTTTACGGGTCTGTCCGCTGCCGGCGTGCTGGCTGATATACTCAATCGCTTCGCCTACCGTCTGAATCTTCTCGGCTTCTTCATCCGGAATACTCATGTCGAATTCATCCTCGAATTCCATGACCAATTCGACGGTATCCAGACTGTCCGCATTAAGATCATTCACGAAAGAGGTTCCGCGACTGATTTCTGCTTTGTCAACGCCGAGTTGCTCGGCTACGATTTCAATTACTTTGGCTTCAACATCTTGGGACACGACCAGTCCTCCTAGCTGAAAACTCACTTTTTATCGGTCGAACCCGCTGTTCGACCCTCGACAATAGAACCAATATTTATTCATAAGCGGCGATACTATACAAAACCTAGCCCCCGACGGCAAGAGGCTTCTAACATCCTGTTCGCCGCAGGGTTTTCTTACATCGCCATTCCGCCATCGACACAAATAACCTGTCCGGTCACATAACCTGCTTCATCCGACGCTAAAAAGGCTACCGTATTGGCAACATCTTCCGGCTGACCAAACCGATTCATGGGTATGGCCATTTTAGCAAATTCCTTGACCTTATCGGGCAATACATTGGTCATTTGCGTCTGAATAAATCCGGGCGCGACACAATTAGCCGTAACATTCCTCTTGGCCAGTTCCTTGGCAACCGTTTTCGCCATACCAATCAATCCGGCCTTGCTGGCGGCATAATTGGCTTGCCCGGCATTGCCCATTACCCCGGCCACACTGGCGATATTGATTATCCGCCCCCACCGGTTCCGCATCATCGATTTGGCCGCGGCGCGGGTCGCCACAAATGCCGCTTTAAGATTAATCTGGATAACCTTATCAAAATCCTCATCGCTCATCGTCAGCAGCAAACCATCGCGCGTAATCCCGGCATTATTTACCAGAATTCCCACGCCGCCGTGATTTTGAGCCAGCCGCTCTATGGTATCATTTAGGGCCGTCGAATTAGTTATATCCAGCGTTTCGGTGAGAACCTCATAGCCTTTCTGGGCTGCCAATGTGCATAATTCATTAAGCTGATCGGCATTTATATCTAATGCACACACTTTACGCCCCTGCCTCGCCAGCGCAAAAACAATTTCCCTGCCGATGCCGCGTGCTCCGCCCGTAACTATCGCCAAACGCATTTCGCTTGTAACTTCTTTTTTCATAATTAGTTGCCAATTATCCCATTGACGGTAACAAGTTCAATTTTTGCCTTCTTTTCCCTTGCTGTTTTTTTAATTAGGCCGGTCAATACACGTCCGGGACCAATTTCCACGAATCGTTCAATGCCGTCATCGATCATTTTTTCCACGCATTGTTGCCAACGCACGGGACTGACCAATTGGGCCAGTAACTTATCGACCATACCCACAGCGCCGCAATAGAATCCGGCATCCACATTCGCCATAACAGGACAAGCCGGTTTTTGCAAGGATATTTGTTCCAATGCCGCCCGAAGTTTCGTTGCGGCCGGCTTCATCATCTCCGTATGGAAGGCTCCGGCTACGGCCAGGGGAATAGCCCGTGAAGCCCCATATTTCCCCGCCAACTGGGCGGCCCTCTCGCAGGCCTGGGGCGTTCCGCTCAGAACAATCTGACCCGGACAGTTAAAATTAACCGCGCTAAGGTCTTTTGTATTGAAAGAGCCTTCACGAATTGCTTCTTTAACCAACTCGTTAATTTGAGCCTCATCCAGACCCAGAATCGAAACCATCGCACCCGGCTGAGCCTCCGCCGCCTGCTGCATACTCCGGCCGCGTAGATCAACCAGACGCACGCCGTCAGCAAAACTCATCGCACCGGCGGCGCGCAGCGCGGTATATTCTCCAAGGCTTAAGCCGGCGCAAATATCAGGTTCGACATTTTGCAGTTCCGGCGCCGCCAGCCCCATACGAATAGCCGCCAGCAATGCGGCGCTGACGGTGAAAATCGCCGGCTGGGACACCGCCGTGGTGTTGAGCCGATCTTCGGGTCCCTGAAAACATACTTCCGCCAAATCATAACCGACGATTTCGCCGGCCTGACGAAACATACCCGCCAGAGCATCGCAGGCGGCATAAACGTCACGGCCCATGCCGACCGTCTGAGCGCCTTGTCCGGGAAATACAAAAGCTGTTTTCATCGTTATTCGTTCACTATCCGTTACGTTTATTTTCTAACTCGATAAGGCCGCGGGTTCCTTCGTCTTCATAACCGAAGAACATTGATGCCCCAGGTCAGCCCCGCACCGAAGGACACCAAAACCACCAAATCCCCCTGACGCAGATGGCCCTCCCGAACCGCTTCGTCCAGGGCGATAGCGATCGACGCCGATGAGGTATTGCCGTAGCGGTCGATGTTGACAAACATTTTTTCCTGAGGCAAATCCAGACGCTTGATGACCGATTCGATAATGCGCGCGTTCATCTGATGAGGAATGACCATTTTCACATCGGCATTGCTGATGCCCAGCTTTTGATAGGATTCGCTGATTAGTTCCACGATGCGGCGTACGGCCAACTGATAGGTTTCCCGGCCATGAATGGTCATGTAAATATCATCGGGATTTTCCAGGGGGCCTCCCGCGGGATAACGACTGCCGTAGGCCTTGCAGCATAACGTTTCCCAGCCGCTGCCGTCCGCGTGCAGACTGCTGTAAAGCATGCCGCGATCACTATTTTCCTCAGCGCCTAAAATCGCCACGCCCGCCCCGTCGCCAAAAAGAATACAACTGCCGCGATCACGATAATTCGTAATAGTGGTAAGCGTTTCTGATGCTAAAATCATCACATGATGATACTGACCGGAACTGATGACCGCGCTGCCCAGCGCCATTGCATAAGTAAATCCGCTGCACGCGGCGGAAAGATCGAACGCACAACACTGATTATTGCCCAAACCGGCCTGCACAAAACACGCCGTCGCCGGAAACACCATTTCCGGCGTTATCGTGGCGCAAATAATCATATCAATGTCGCCGCCGCTAAGGCCCGCCTGCGCCAGAGCTTCTTTGGCCGCCCGCAAAGCCAGCGTGGCCGTGCTCTCACCGGGTGCAATCACATGCCTCTCCCGGATGCCCGTACGGGAAGTAATCCATTCGTCGGTGGTGTCAACCAGTTTTTCCAGTTGGCGGTTATCAAGAATTTTTTCAGGAACAGCCCGGCCGGTCGCTTTTATCACAGCGCGGCGTGAACGGGAAAATAATGTCCCCTGGATAACACCTTTCATATTTACATCAACATCCTTGTCTGCGGTAATTTCCGCTGCGGCGCTAATTTTCGTCAACAGGCGTAACCGCAATTTGCTCGGTAATTTTATGATTTATATTAAGTTGTGCCTGTTGGCGCGCACGCCGTATGGCGTTGCGAATGGCGCGGGCGTCGCTGCTGCCGTGGCAGATGATGCACGTGCCATCCACCCCAAGAAGTGGCGCTCCGCCGTATTCATTGTAATCGTGCTTGGCGTACAGGCTGCTGATGATGGGACGGAATTGTTCGATCATATCGGGTTTAATATGCCCCAGTTCGGCTAATATCGCCTTAAACAGCCCATCGGCCAGCCCCTCAGTCAGTTTTAAAATTACATTACCCACAAAACCATCACACACTACGACATCGGCGGGCCGATTGAGCACTTCGCGCGGCTCCACATTGCCGATAAAATTCACATTTTTGTCATCCCACAGAACCTGGTTAACTTTCTTAATCAGTTCGTTGCCCTTGGCGTCTTCCTGACCGATGCTGATTAATCCCACACGCGGATTTTCCACCTTAAGAACATGATGGGTAAAAACCGTTCCCATCAAAGCGTATTGATGCAAGTGGCTGGCTTTGGGAGCAATATTCGCCCCGACATCCAACAGCGTCAGCGGCCCGCTGAACGTAGGCAGCACCACCAAAATCCCCGGCCGCTGCACACCGGGCAAAAGCCGCATCCGCATCTGACAGGCAGCAACGCATGCTCCCGTGTTGCCGGCGCTGAGCACAACATCCACCGCCTTTTCCGCCCCCAGCTTGGCCATCACGTTGATGCTGCTGTTGCGCATCCGGCGCAACCCCTCCACCGGAGGCGCATCCATCGGAATGGATTCCGGGGCATGCACCAGTTCGATGTTTTTTTCCCAATTATTCGTAGATCCCAGCAACGGCCTGATGCGGCTTTCATCACCAATGAGCACCAATACATCTTCACCGATGTCGTCAACCGCCTTTAAACAACCGGCGACAATGGCATCAGGAGCGTTATCCCCCCCCATGGCGTCAATCGCTATGCGCATGGAATTTACTCATTTACCTGAAGGTAAGGCCCGTGACGGACCAATTATTTTTCCTTGTTTAATTCCAGGGTTAAACCGGAATTTACATATCCGCACTTGTCACAAGCGGCATGAGGCAGCTTGGCATTATTACACTTCTGACACACAGAATAATTTACCGCTTTCAGAGCGTGATGTGCCCTGCGTGTCCGCGTACGGGTGTGAGACATTTTCTTAACCGGTAACATATAACATAATCCTTTGCTATTAAAGCCCTTACAAAAACACTGCTCTAAGGGCAAAAATTAGTATCGCTACATTCCAATAACGGTAGTTGCAAGAACTTAGAAAAGTAACGCCCACTTGTCAAGGGAATTCTCCCCGAACATTTCCGCCCAGAAATCCGGCTTATTCCCCGGATATAAAGCGGCCTATTAAGCCCCCCGCAAGAAAAACACCAACCTCCAGGGAAAAACACGTTGCATCCGCTATGGTTTTCTGCTAGTAATGTATTATTCAAACATAAGCGAGAAAGGATGCTCAAATTATGGCAGCCCGACGAGATAAACCGGCGTTGTTTGAACTGGTCAAAAAAGGGCCTATCAAACCGGATACTCAAGGCGCGTTACGTACCCCGCGATGGTTTTATGGCCAGGCGGAATCGCCCCAAACCCAGGTTCCTCCAGGACAACCCGAGGCGCCCTTACCGCCCCCGGCAAAAAAACACGCCGCCGTTTCGCAGCGTTTGGAGCAGGTCATAGAACACCTGCACCAGCATCGCTCGACAACTTCTGCGGCGGATGCGCCGACCGGTCGCACGGCGAAAGAATCACGCCGGCTGACCATTGTCGCTCCGTGGTGGGCGGCGATTTTGGCGGTTTTGGCTTTTTGCTTAATCCTGCTGGTGGCTTTCCAGATGGGCCAAACCAACGGATATCGCAAAGCAAAAATGCAGGCTTCGATGGCTTTGCCGCTAAATCCAGCAAAGGATTCCACTCGAACCGGCGATCCTCTGGAAGGAGTTCGCAACAGCGATGTTCGGTCCGATATGGTCCCGCCGGCGCCGAAAACGGTAAACCGGCTGGATTCGCCCAAACAAACGGATGCGAACCCCGCGAAAACGGATATCGCGGCCGCCGCGAATGCTGTACAGCCTATAGGCAATTGCCTGATAGTGTGCGGCCATAAGAGCTGGAGAGAATTACGCGACGTACAGGAGTTTTTTACAAAAAACGGCATACCGACGCAAATCGGAAGACTTGGCGAAAATTATGTTTTGTTTTCCGAAGCCTCGTATGAAAATCCCAACCAAAATGAGCAAGCAGGGTTGTTAAAGGAAAAAGTGGCACAATTAGGGAAAAATTATAACTCGGAAAAACCGGCGAACGCCGCCCGGTTTAATCCGGAAACGTTTGCCGGAGCCTATTGGGCTAAAATGGAAAATATCAGCCCGATTGATTAACATTTTTTTGTAAAAATGAATTTTTTGAGGAGTTTTTTGTTATGTCCATGGATCGTTCTTTAAAGTCAACTGGCGGATTGGTCCGTCATCGCAACGTATTAAGCCGGGTGGAACGGATTGCTGTCCTGGAAGACGCCGGCAAATTCAGCGCGGATCAAGATTCGATTTTCGGCCTGCCTAAAGTTGTTCATCGCAAGAGCACGGCCGGCAAGAAGGAAAAGAAAGAAAAGGCGGCAGAAGGGGATGCAGCGGCCGCAACGGCAGCGCCGGCAGCCCAACCCAAAGCCTAAAACAAGCTATTGCGGGCTGACGGATTTTTTGCTCAATCCTCTCGCCCAAATGATATTTAGCGTTTATTATACCGCTGTCCGAAAACCGGCAGCGGTTTCTTTACTATAGGATGTTAGAACACCAGAATGCGATGTTCTATAACTATAGAGGCAGCAATGGATTATATCGCAAATCGCACCAAAGTAATTGACGCTTCGGGTATTCGCAAGATATGGCAGCTTGCCGCAGGCATGAAGGACCCGGTCAATTTCAGTATCGGCGAACCGGATTTTGGCCCGCCTGAGGAAGTCAAACAGGCCGCCGTTGAAGCCATTATGGCCGGCAAAAACACCTATACCCTGACAACGGGTATGGCCGATTTGCACAATGCTCTGAAAACCCGGACATCGGCCGAATTCGGATGGGATGACCCGGCCGTACTGGTCACCTCTGGCCTTAGCGGCGCGCTAACCCTTGCCATGATGTCGACAATAAATCCCGGCGATGAGGTGCTGATACCCGATCCTTATTTTGTCAGCTATAAACATCTGACGAACATGCTTGGCGGAACTTGTGTGTTCATAGACACTTACCCGGATTTTCATCTGACTCCGGCCCATTGCGAATCCAAAATCAGCCCCAAAAGCAAGCTGCTCCTGATTAATTCACCGGGCAACCCTCATGGCATGGTGTATTCGCCCGAAAAACTGAAAAATATGGCGGATTTTGCCAGAAAACACCATTTATTAGTAATTTCTGATGAAATTTATCGAGAATTCAGTTACGAACGGCCCGCCCATAGTATCGCGGAGTATTACGAAAATACTATCGTTATGCGGGGATATTCAAAAACGTTTGGCGTGCCCGGCTGGCGGCTGGGGTATATGGCGGCGCCTAAACACCTAAAAAATATCATGGAACAGGCAACCAATTTACAGCAATACACCTTCGTCTGTGCCCCGCATCCGCTCCAGGCCGGCATTTTGAAGGGGCTGGATGCGGATATGAGCAAGCATATCGACGATTATCGCCATAAACGCAATATGATTTATGAGGGTTTGCATGCGAAATTCGGGCTGATAAAACCCAACGGGGCATTTTATGCGTTTGTGCCGGCTCCGGAGGGCAAAGCGACGGAATTTGTCACTAAAGCCATCCAAAACAATGTGCTGATTATCCCCGGCTCGGTATTTTCCAGCCGGGACAGCCATTTTCGCATCAGCTACGCCACCAGTGATAACAATATTGAACGCGGCATAGAACGGTTGTGCAAACTGGTTTAGCCAAACAGCTAACCGGAGCGAAAGCTAAAAAACCGTCGGGGGAAAAAACACTGGAAAAGGAAGGCCGCTTCTATAAAATACCGTCGATTGGGCCAGTTGTGCGGAATCGGCCCTGTAAGATTATTTGGATAGACAATGAAGTTTATTTTAATAGACCAAGTAACACAACTAACGCCGGGACGGGAGATTGCAACGGTCAAGGCCCTGAGCCTGGCCGAGGAATACCTCGGCGACCATTTCCCGACGTTTCCGGTCTTGCCCGGCGTACTGATGGTTGAAGCCATGGTGCAAAGCGCCGCGATGCTGGTGCACATCACCCATGATTTCCGCCACAGCATGGTCGTGCTGCAGGAAGCCCGCAACATCAAGTACAAAAGCTTTGTCAAACCCGGCAACGTGCTGCGGATGCACCTTGAGGCCAAAAGCATGGAAGCCGATTCCAGTAGCTATATCGGCAAGGCCTGGATCGGCGAACAACCCATGGTAGAAGGCCGATTGACCCTGCGGCATTTTAACCTGGCCGATCAGGATCCCAGCCTGGCCGAAGCAGATCGTCGCGTTATTGCAGAAATGAAACATCGTGCCCGACTGGTTGGCGCTTATAAGTGCGCCGCATCAGCATAAACAGAATAAAACGGAGTATTATTATTTAGTTACCTTACAGGAGGTATGCCAATCATGACCTTAAGCCGCCAGGATATTACCGCAAAAATACAGGAAACGCTCGCCGACGCCCTGGGCGTTGATGAAGAAGAAGTTGTTGAAGACGCCACACTGATGGGCGACCTCGGCGCTGAGAGCATCGACTTTCTGGATATTGTGTTCCGTCTGGAAAAATCTTTTGATATCAAGGTCCCCCGCGAGGAATTGTTCCCGGGCGACAATGTGCTCAACAATTCCGCGTTCGTGCAAAACGGCAAGGTCACGCCGGAAGGTCTCAAGACACTCAAGGCCCAGTTGCCGCATGTGGATTTCAGCGAATTCGAGAAAAATCCCGACCTGAATAAAATCAGCGACCTGTTCACGGTAAAATCCATTATCGATTACGTTACCGCCAAAGTGGCCTGAAAAACGGCATGAAAACTACACCAGGACAAAAGAGTAGGCCATGGCCGCCAGGATTCTCCGGACCAGGTGATGCCATGAAAATCGCCGGCGGGATATTCGCGACATAAAAAAAACGCGGGCTATCCTGCCCGCGCCACGAGGACAGCCGATGCGCTGGATATGGATCGACAAGTTTGTAGAATTTGAATCGGGCAAGCGGGCCGTGGCGATCAAAAACGTCAGCCTGGCCGAAGAGCATCTGCATGATCATTTCCCCGGTTACCCGATCATGCCGCAATCGCTGATGATCGAAGCGATGGCGCAGACCAGCGGCATTCTGGTGGGCGAAGCACGCAATTTTCAGGAAAAAGTCATCCTGGCGAAAGTGACCAAAGCGACATTTCTGGATTTGGCCCGGCCCGGCGACCAGTTGCGGCTGGAAGCGGTGGTGGAAAATCTCGCGGAAGAGGCCGCCACCATCGTCGGCACGATTACCTGCGGCACGCGGCACATCGCGGATATCGCCCTGATGTTCAGTCACATAGATAAAAATCTCGCGGGAATGGAATTTCCCGAAGACAATTTTGTATTTAACGACCATTTTATGAGCTTATTGCAATTTTATCGCCCGCGCGAAGCATCGCCGACGCGAAATTAACCTGCACGGAGGCTGCCTGGATACATGCCTGATCGTCGTGTCGTCATCACCGGTGTTGGACTTATTAACGCTTTGGGCATGGACACCCAGGCTTATTTTAATGCTCTTTTGGAGGGAGCATCGGGGATTCGAACGCTGGAATCTTTTGATGCGTCAAGCTTTCCCTGCACCATCGGCGGCGAGGCTCCGCGCGTTAAAGTCAACGAGTTCGTGCCCAAGAGCCACCGCAAGGCCACCAAGCTGATGAGCCGCGATATTGAACTGGCCGTTATCGCCGCGGACGCGGCGGTGCGCAACGCGGGCCTGAAGACCAAAGGCACGGCTCCCGACGAACCGGCGGATTTCGATCCGACGCGGGCCGGCACGAATATCGGCGCGGGATTGATTTGCTGCGATCTGGTCGAAATGGGTGAAGCGACGGCCACGAGCACAACGGACGGAATATTCGATTATAAAAAATGGGGGCGGCAGGGCATGCAGTCGCTGACACCGCTGTGGCTGCTGAAATACCTGCCGAATATGCTGGGCTGCCACGTAAGCATTATTCACGACCTGCAAGGCCCCAACAACAATATCACCAGCGGCGAGGTGTCGGGCCTGCTGAGCGTGGCGGAAGGCGTCCGCAACATTATCCATAACCGGGCGGATTTGATAGTCGCCGGCAGCGCTGAATGTAAATTGAATCCGATGGCGTTTTTGCGACAGAATCTGCTTAATCGTTTAAGCACCCGCACCAATGACCGGCCGGCGCAAGCCTGCCGCCCCTTTGACCGCAACGCCGACGGCATGGTGGTCGGCGAAGGCGGCGCTATTCTCATCCTCGAGGAAGAAAGCCACGCCCACAAACGCGGCGCGAAAATTTACGCCCGCATCAGCGGTTTCGCGGCGTCGTCATTCGCCAGCAGGGATTTCCTGACGCCCGATGACAACGGCGAGGGTATGGCCCTGGCGATGCACAAGGCCCTCAAAAGAGCCGGCGTGTCGCCCCAGGATATCCATTTACTCACGGCGCATGGCTTGGGACTGCCCGATTGCGACCGCACCGAGGCGCAGGCAATTCGCGCCATCTTCGGTTCGCACACCGCCCAAATGCCTATTATGGCGATAAAAAGCCGCATCGGAAATTGCGGCGCCGGCGCCTCCGCCATCGATCTGGCCACCACGGTGTTGGCGATGGACAAGGGGACGGTTCCCGCCAACGTAAATTGCGATGCCTGCATCGATGAAAACCTGCGGGTGCCGACGAAAAATCTCGACGCCGCCATCGAACACGCTCTGGTGAACAGTTATACCTTCGGCGGTCAAACCGCGGCGATGGTAATCTCCAAATACAAAGGGTAAACGGAAAAACATGCCTCGAAGAGTGGTTATTACCGGAATGGGCGCGGTCACGCCGCTAGGCTGCAGCGTCGAAGAAATGTGGCGGCGGCTGCTCAATTGCGAAAGCGGCATCGGGCTGACGACGCTGTTTGACGCCAGTTGCTTTCCTTCGACGTTCAGCGGCCAAATAAATGACTATGACTTCCCCGGCCAGTTGCCGAAGGGATCCAATCCGCGTCATCAGGCGGCCGGACGCAACAGCCGGTTTGTTATAGGAGCCGCTTTACAGGCCTGGCGGCAGGCGGGGCTGCCGCTGCCGCTGGATGGCGCTGACCATCTCAATCCTGATAATATCGGAGTTTATCTGGGTGCGGGCGAGGGGCCGCTGGATTTTGATAATTTTATCGCGCCCACCGTCGGCGGCTGGAATAACGACATCAAACAAATGGACTGGCGCCGCTGGGGCGAAATCGCGCAACAAAAAATGAATGCCGTCCGCGAACTGGAGCAGGAACCCAACATGCCCAGTGCGCATCTGGCCCAGATTTTCGGCTTGCGCGGCCCGATCATGAGTTGCCTGACGGCCTGCGCCGCCAGCACTCAGGCCATCGGCGAAGCACTGGAACTGATTCGTTACGGCGACGCGGAAATTATGATTGCCGGCGGTTGTCATTCCATGATTCATCCCCTGGGCGTAACCGGCTTCAATCGCCTGACGGCTTTGTCAACCCGCAACGATGATATGCTTACGGCGTCGCGGCCGTTCGACCGCACTCGCGATGGCTTTGTGCTTTCCGAGGGCGCCGGCGCCATCATCCTCGAGGAACTGGAATCCGCCCGTAAACGCCAGGCAACCATCTTGGCGGAAGTGATAGGCTACGGCAGCACTGCCGATGCCTTCCGGGTGACCGACCAGCATGAAGAAGGCCGCGGCGGCATCGCGGCGGTGCGCATGGCGATGGCGGATGCGGGCCTGGGCGTCGGCGATATCGATTATATCAGCGCCCACGGCACGGGCACGGCGGAAAATGATTCCATTGAAACCAAAGTCGTCAAGGCCGTCTTTGGCGAACACGCCTATAAAATTCCCGTCAGCAGCGTCAAAAGCATGTTGGGCCACCTCATCGCCGCCGCCGGCGTGGTGGAGCTGATAACGTGCATTCTGGCCATTCGGGACCAGGTTTTGCCGCCTACCACCAATCTAAAAACCCCCGATCCCGAATGCGATCTGGACTATGTGCCCAATCAGCCGCGACAGGCCTCGGTCAATATCGTGATGAGCAACAGTTTCGGCTTCGGCGGACAAAACAACACCCTGATTCTCCGGCGTTTCAGCGAGTAATTTTGACCCGTGACCCAGGATAATCCATAATGGAAGCACTTCTGGGAAAAGTTTTATTGGTGGTTTTTGTCGGCTTGGCGATTCTGGTGCTGGGCGGCATCGCCGTATTGAGCAAATATGTTCGCCTGATGCTCAATATTATTCGCGACACCCCCCCGCCGCTGCTCCGCAGTCCCTCTGATTACGAACCGCTACAAGGCCGCGAGGTGGTCTTTCGCAGCTTCGACGGCACGCTGCTGCGCGGAATGTTTTTGACCCCGAACCATCTGCACGCGGAAACAGACCCTGAAAACGATGATCATGGTAATATTTCCGCCGCCGCACGGGGCATCATTATCTTTTGCCATGAATTCGCCGCCGATATGTATAGCTGCTCGCGGTACTGCCAGCCTTTATTGGAAGCGGGATTCGATGTTTTTACGTTTGATTTTCGCGGCCACGGCCGCAGCAGCAGCCTGCCGGGTTATGAAGCGCGGCTATGGTGCACCGATAAGGAACTGGCCGATTGCCTTGGAGCCTTGGCGTTCGTGCGCGACCACATTGAAACCGACGGCCGCCCCTTAAAAATCGGAATGCTGGGCGTCAGCCGCGGCGCCGGGGCGGCGCTGCTGGCGGCACGCTATGCCGATCATAGCCTCTGCCATGTCGATGCGGTCGTGGCCGATGGCCCCTTTTCCACCGATATGACCCTGGAATGGGCCATGAAACGCTGGGTGCACATTTTCGCCCGTGTGCGGTTCGTCTATGAAAACCATAAGCCCTGGTTCTGGCGATTCTTGCGGTGGCTTCTGCTGCTGGTGGCCGGAATAAAATTCCACTGCCGGTTCCTTTCCGTACGTAAAGCCCTGGTAAAACTGTCACATACACCGGTTTTCTTCATTCACGGCGAAAAAGATTCCTACATTCAGCCGGAACATACGGTAAGACTGTATGAATTGTCCTCCGCGCCGCATTACCTGTGGATTGTGCCCGACGCCAAGCATAACCAATCCGTTATCACCGACGCCCAAAACTACCAGCAGCGGGTAGTCGCTTTCTTTGAAAAATTCCTCACCCCTGCCGGTAAAAACCGCTATAATGCCGCCACGGCCGCGGGATGTGACGCCGCGGCATTCTTCGCGACGGACGATGCCGTTTGTCGCCCGGACACGTATTCGCTGGAAACGAACAACTATGGCAAAAACCGCCGGCCCATGGGCAAAACTTGTCGCACTGGGAGCCTCTCTCAGCGCGGGACGCCAGTTGCGGCGGTTTCAGAAAACCTGGCCCCATTGCCGTCAGATTCAAAATGCCCTGCTGCAAGACATCATCCGCGCCAATACCGCCAGTGATTTCGGCCAGAAGCATCATTTCGAGCTTATTAACGGCTATGCCGAATATATCGACGCCCTGCCCCTGCTGAATTACTCTTATGTCGAACCGTATATCCATCGCTGCCGGGAAGGCGAACTTTCGGCCCTGTTCGGACCGGAGCAGAAAGTACTGATGTTCGCCCTAACCAGCGGCACAACCGCGGCGGCGAAATACATACCCATCACGCAGAATTTTGCCCATGCGTACCGGCGCGGATGGAATATCTGGGGCTATAAAGCGTTGGAAGACCATCCCAGCGGTTATCTGCGCGGCATTTTGCAGGTCACCAGCCCGATGGACCAGTC
>CAZOCV010000024.1:0-1856 GCA_964578395.1 uncultured Pirellulales bacterium | reverse complement strand
TACTGGAATCTGGCCTTTTTGGCCAACTGGACCGGCGGGGCCTTGTCCCTGTATATCCCGCGTCTGAAAGATTATTTCGGCCCGGTTCCCATACGCGACATCGGCCTGCTGGCCAGCGAAGGGCGTATTTCCATTCCGCTCGAAGACAACTCTCCGGCCGGCGTGCTGGACATTACGGCCAATTTTTACGAGTTCGTCGCCGCCGATGAATACGACCAGTTGGAAAATCCCGACGCCCAAACAACACTGCCCGCCAGCCTGATGACCTACCAGGCCAGCCAACTGGAAAAAGGCGGGGAATATTACCTGTTCCTGACCAATATGGCCGGCCTGTACCGTTATAATCTCGGTGATCGTATCCGCGTGGTGGACCACGTCGGCACCACGCCGGTGATTGAATTTTTATCCAAGGGAGCACATACCGCCAGCATCACCGGTGAAAAGCTCACGGAAAATCAGGTCGTCGCCGCCGTACGCGCTGTCGCCGATGAACTGGCCATTCCCCTGGAGACCTTCATCATGATTCCCCAATGGGACGACCCGCCCCACTATCGTTTGTTTTTCGAGGCGGACGCACCTCTGAACCATCATCTGCTCGAACAATTCGCCCAAACGGTGGATAATCGCCTGAGCCTGGCGAACATGGAATACGACGGCAAACGCGATGGCAACCGGCTGGGGCCGCTGGACGTCCGCCAGGTGCCGGCCGGCCTGATCCGCCAGCAGGATGAACAACTCATTCAAAGCCGCCACGCCCACCGCGAACAGTTCAAACATCGCTTTCTGCATAACAAGCCCCTGGATTTAAGCCATTAAACCATGCTCAAGCAAATCATTAAAATCATTCGCCTGCTGGGTTTTCGCCGTGCGGTCGCCATGAAAAAGCATCACGAAGAAGGCTTGAAGTACGTCCGCGGATATGCGGCGACGGCGTGCTGGTGGCTCTTCATCGCCAACGGCGTCATAGACCAGCTCCGGCAGAATAATTCCATCTCCGCCGAGAAACTGGCCAACGAAAAAGGCTGGCAGCGCAGCGTCCTTGACGCCGTATTGGAATATCTTGACGGTATCGGCCTTATCTCCCGCGACGGCGACCGTTTTTCCCTGACGGATTCCGGCCGCGTTCTGGCGGCGGAACCGCGAGGGCTTTTTGAACTGGCCTATGCCTACGAACCCTGCTTTGCCAACCTCAATGACATGCTCACCGGTGAAAAGCTATACGGCCGCGACATCCGCCGCCGGATTACCTGGGTGGGCGTGGGCTCCGGCAGGCTTTGCGAGCAACTGCCCTACCCCATCATGCGAAAAATGGTGCTGGACCACGGGCGACGAATGGTGCTGGACCTGGGCTGCGGCGATCTGGCCCTGCCGGCGGGCCTGTGTCAAATGAACCATGAAATCCGCTGCCACGGCATTGACGTGGACCCGGATATGATCGCCTTCAATGGCAAGCAACTCACCCATCAGAACTTCGGCGGCCGTTTGTCCTGCAGTCAGGCGGACATGTTCACCCTCGATAACCTGCCCGCCCATCTGACGGATATCGACTGCATCACAGCCTGCGACACCTTTCACGAGTACCTCCAGGAATCGGACTGCATCGTGGCCCTGCTCAAAAACCTTCAGCAGCGCTGGCCCAACGCCATGTTCGTCATCGGTGAGTTCTGCCTGCAAGACCCCGTCTGGCTGCGACGCCACCCCACCGCCAGCCTGGAACACCACCTGTTCCACCAGCTCAGCGGCCAGCAGATCGGCTCCGCCCCGCAATGGCGCGACATCTTCCGCCGGGCAAACCTCACCATCATCGAAGAAAACGTTTTCGACATGATCGGCCACGGCTATTGGGCCCTAGGCCC
>CAZOCV010000023.1:0-23271 GCA_964578395.1 uncultured Pirellulales bacterium | reverse complement strand
CTGCGAACTCTGAAACAGAAAATCTGGCTCACCCTCATCAACTATCTGTCGTATTGCATTAACAAGGAGCTGTACCAGGCAATTGAATATCTAAAAACTCAGGATGACGTCCTTCTCGAACAGCAGGAAAAGCAGAATAAACGGATTTTGTTAACCAATAATCAAAGAATACGCTTAGCAGCTAAAGCCAGGCAACTCCGCCGGAAAATGTTGGACCAATGTACCGTTCTTTTTTGACCCACTTTGGCAAAAACAGGGCTTTTCCGGGTCAGACCCCCACAAGCGGGAAAAATTAAGTTGTTGATATTAAAGAACTTAGAAACGCGTCCCCGACAGGATTCGAACCTGTAACCTTTGGCTCCGGAGGCCAACGCGCTATCCAATTGCGCCACGGGGACAACATCCTGCAATATAATCAGTTAGAGGCGAAAGTCAATCCCCTGTTTGGGCTGGGCAGGTTGAAAGCAGGGTTTGGCGATATACAAGCCTATTATTATTAAGTAGTTATCGAACAACAGGTTAAGAGATAGCTTTTAGGGGCTGGTTTCGAAATGGCGCCAGATGGGGGTTTGTTTGGGGATTTCGGCCAGAGGGGCGTTGGTAGTGGTGATACCAATCATATTGCGGCCAATGATATAGCCGCGGGTGGTAAAAAGGGGTGTGCGGATAAGTTCTCGTGCGGGTTTGCCGGGTTCATCCGGGCCGAACCGCACCAGGGCGCCGACAATGTATTGGGCATAATAAACGGGCAGATGACGGCCGCTTTGATGACGGCGAAACAGCACATCCAGGCCTTCCAGGTCGTAGCGCAGACGGCGGACCTTCTCCGCTGAAAGTGAACTGCCGCGACGATCCATCTCTTCGAGCCTTTCCAGCATGGAGCGAAAGTCCGCTTCCAGCGCCGCTATGGCGCGGGCGTAGTCGTCGTTGTCCGTTACCGGCGTCGACGTGCCTTCCATGAAGATGTCATAATTCTCGCCGCGAAAACGAATGTCGTTTTTCTGCGTACCGTCGGGCAGAAGTTCAAAACGATTGGTCATTCGCTCGTAAGGATATTCCACCAGTTTCAAACCGGGAAACACGGTGAGCATCCATTCCGGCCCGCCGGGGCCATACAGCACGCCCTGGGTCAACAAGGTTGAGCCTTGGCCGTGAGGATGACAACCGGCATCGAGCAAACATGAGAACGTCACCTGCTGGTCGGTGATTTCCGTAACCGTTCCGCTGACTTCCATGCCCGGAAACTGCGTTTCAATCATGGGCAAAATGGTTTCATCGACGCGGAGGTTGCGATTTTCCGTGTGAAGGTCAAAAACAGGATCTTCCGCCGCCAGATCGCTTTGCAGAGTTCCCGTGGTGACGCCGCCGTTAAGCGACGCTGTGAAACGGGCGGTAAACGAGTTTTCCGCGAGATCGGCGTTGGCGCGGATTTCCGCCAGGTCCAGCCAGGCCTGCGTGGCCGGATCGGTTATTTTCAACCGGCCGATCTGGGCGGCTAATTGCATGCGCGAACGGCGCAGAGAATTCAACCCGCGCACCATCATATCTTTTTGTGATTCATTCCAGGCCGGAGCGGCCGATACCACCGGCTCGATATGCAGCCGCCGAAGGATATCATCCACATCAAGGGTATCGGCTAAAACCTGAACCGTGCCTTCATAGGAGCCGAAGGTGGGGGCGGCGTTATCGACAGGCAGTTCTTGTATGTCGGCAACCAGAGAAATATCATTTTGGGCAACGTTCAATCGGCAAAGCGGCAGGCGAAGGCGCTGGCGCGATACTTCGGGGGCGTGCAGTTGTAAGGCAAAAGAAGTATCACGGTAAATGCCGCGCAGTTCGGCGCGAACGAAAGCGGGCTGCAAGGTCAGTTGTTTTTCCGCACCCGGCGTAAACTCCAGCGGCAAACGCAGGATGAGGCTGCCGGCGATCTGGTTTTGATGCAGTTCGGGCAGACATCTGGCGATTTGTTCAAGGCGGGGCGCTTCGAGGTCGGTATGAACGCTCACGCTGACAATCGTGTTCGGCTCCCAGGTTTTCCATAGCTGAGCATGGTCCGCCAGACGCACATCACCGCTGCAGACGAAGCGATTGCCATCCAGCTCCAGATCCAGCTTATCCAGATGAAGATTGGGAACATCGGGTGGGGCGGTGAGATGAACCGCCAGACGACAGGGAGTATCTTTGGGTTTATTAAATTTGGTCAGGGGAGCAGCAGCCGTCATTCCGGCGTCGATACTCCAGGCGGCGGCGGTAAGGTCCGCACCGGCCTGGAGGTCAAGTCCCTGCTGGCGATCCAACAGAAATCGCCCATCCAGAATAATCAGGCCGGTGGGATTCTCCTCAAACGGTATCTGAACCAGTTGCCACGCGCGGCGCAGCCACGTATCCTGCGTATGGATATGAGCGTTCCATTCGCCATCGAAGCGGCGATAACGCGGCGGTGTATATGCTTGCGGGTCGGCAGGGGGGTCCAGGGCGGCCTTACCCGTCAGCGTTACTTGCGACTGCTCGATTTGCAGATCCGCCTGTTCGATATGGATGCGCCAGGCGGGCGAGGCGTCGCTGGTCAGCGGCGCTACGATAAGCTTATCAAGATGGCCAGGTATGTTCAGCAGCATTTCCGCGCGAAGGTTACAGCGCTGCTGGGGCTGTTTGCCCCAAAGGATGGTGCCATCGTTTTTCCGGCGCAACTGAAAACCGGCCTGCTCGCCGTCCATCTCCAGTGATAATCTCGCGCCGACATGATTGTTATGATAGACCGCTTGACAGGTTGCCGGGCCGCGCAGGTGATCCAGCGTGACGGCGGGGAATTCCGCTGCGGCCTCCGCGTCAATTATTTCCGGCAGCAGATAATGCAGCGCGGACAAATCATCCATCTGCACGCGGGCATCGACATGATAAATGCGCTGAGGCAGCGGCACATCGCCATTTTGGGCGGGGGCAACCGCCTGGATGCTCCCTTGTGCCTGTAACTGAGCCTCGTTGAGGCGAACATCGCCCTCCAGGCGCAGCGACTTGTCCGGCGCAAGGGTAAGCTGTGTTGTCCCCTGAGCCGCTCCGGCAAGGCGCACGCCAGCCTGTTGTAAAACGCCGGCCAGTTGCGGCGACAGCGTCAGCCAGTCCTCCAGCCGGGTCATCCGCCACGGCGATTGCACCTGTCGCGACACATCCGCCGCCGCAGTCCATAACTCATGCAAACGCACAGGCGCGGCTTCCAGTTCCGCTGCGCCATACGAGGACTTCACGGTGATATCAGTAAGCTCTCCCTGAGCGTCAGCCTCCGCGCGACATTGCACACGCCAATCCTGGCCGGCGGGTTTGTCGAGGAGCAGGCCCCCGTTGGGATCGTGAAGATTTTCCAGTTGTAAATGTGCTTCCTGCGGCAAATGCACATCCAGCGAGGCCAGATGAGCGTCGGCCTCCAGCGTCAGCGATGCTTCCAGCGGACCATGAAAAATAACACCCGGCAGCGGCTGGGCCAGCGACGGTACATCATTTGCCAGGTCATCATAATCGTCAATGTGCACATGCAGCGCTGCACGGAGGTCCGGCCGGGAAAAAAGCGTCCGCAGCCAAACCGCCGGCGGCTCCTCCTGCAACTGGCTGCGCAGCGAATAAATATCCGGCGCCACCAGCGCCCCCTCCAGACGCAGCGACGACCATTGCAGGTCAAACGCATTCAGGCGCAGCACGGCGGTATCGGCCTGATAATCGGCGTTGAGCGTCAAAGAGAGTTTTTTGCCCTGCGGTTTATCGCCGCCGATGGATGTAAACGCCATATTATCGGCGTTGAGCGTAAAATCCATGGCCGACCGCTGCGCTCCCAGGTCCAGTCGGCCCGTCAGTAGGACTTCCCCGCAGCATCCCAGGCCAAGTTCATCCAGCAAGGACCACTGCGCCAGCCGGGGCGACGCCGCCATGAGCTGCTCGAAGTGGATATGCACCCGCCGCAGGTCGTAATGGGCATCCTGCTGCGGCGCGATAGGGTTATAGGTTGTGGCCAGGTCCAGGTCCAATCCCGGCCCGCTGAACTGCGCGGATTCGATGTCAATGGCGGTGGTGGTCAGGTCGTAGCGGCCTTTTGACGCCAGCACGATATTCTCGGCCCGCAGCAAAACCGGTGAAACCTCCGGCGACGGTGTCCGGCCGGCGGCGGTCGTCACATCCAGATGTTTTAAGGTCAGCCGCGTGTCGAAACCCAGCACCCCGGCGGTATCGAGCGAAAACGTTCCCGCCAATGTGCCCCGCCCCTGCAAAGGCGCCAGTTGCACCGGCGGCTCACCGCCCAGTGACGCCAGTTGTGGATTGAACAAATCCTGCAAATGCAGCGCCTCGAGCGGCAGGTTCTCGGCGTTGAATTCCACCTGTATCCAGTGCGTACCGCCGCTATTGGGCCGCAGCGTCCGGCCCGAACACATCACCGCGGCGTCTTCATACCCGCGCAACTGCGCATCCAGCCGCCACTGCAAGGTCTTTTCTCCGCCGGTCCAGCCGATGTGCGGAATATCCAGCGAGGTGTCCTTGTCCGGATTGCTCAAACTGTGCAGGTGCACCGACGCCCCGGAGATAACCAGCGTGTCCAGGTCGAAGCGGTTATGTTTGAGGTCCAGCCGTCCGGGCAGGTCGGCGACATTGAGCCGTCCCTCCCGATTGATGACCAGGTTTACCTGCGGCTGCTCCACCCGCAGACGGCTGAGCCGTCCCCGCAGCAGATTCAGCGGCTCATACGGCCCGCTGATGCGGGCGATGGTGATCAGGTCCGTTTCCTCGTCCGTCGGCCCGCCGCGGATGACCAGCTTTCGCAGTTCAAACCCCTCATGGCTGAGCGTAAAACCTTCGAGGTTGGCCTGCCGCCCCAGTTGCCGGCTCAGTTCCTGCTCGATGCGTCCCCGCACCCACTCCCGCGGCAGCCACCACGGCAACGTCACAAACGCCGCCAATAATAGCGCCACCGCTATCATCACGCCCAGCAGCCATCGTCTCAGTCGCTTCCGCTCCATAAGCGGTGATTCTACCGGCCCCGCCGACCGCTGGCAATGAAATGAAAGTGGCGTTCGCCGCCGGTTCGCGGGATAATAGACCCCGCCGTGCCTTATTGCGGCCTGCCGGAGGTTTGCCGTAACCGAGATGAACCTGGACCGCCAACAATTTGACGACCTCGTCGAAAACGCTTTGGAGCAACTGCCCGAGATGTTTGCCCGCTATCTCGAAGAAGTGCCCGTGGTGGTGGAAGATACCCCTGCGCCCGCCGTCTGCGCGCGGGTGGGACTGAAAAAAGGCCACAGCCTGCTGGGCGTCTTCATGGGCGTGCCGCTCAAACACCGCCATGTCATGGCCGACGCCGGACCCAACCAGATTATCCTCTACCGCCATAACCTTCTGGCCGCCGCCGCCACGCCCGCCGGTCTGGCCGAACAAATCCGCCGCACCGTCGTCCACGAACTGGGCCACTACGTAGGCTTCTCCGAAGTTGAACTCCGCCGCGCCGGCTACTAAGGCCCCGAAGGGGCTTTTTGTTCGACGCGAGCGTTATGCCGCTAACCCGCTCCCGTTGGTCGCCAGCCACTGAGCGAAACATGTTCGGAGTTCAGCCTTCAGGCTGGCCGTTTGCCCACGACGCCCGAACATCCAAAACGGCCAAGCTAAAGCTTGAACTCCCAACCCAAGTAGCTTGGGCGTCTCGCCCAAGATTCGGACGGTAAAGCCGCACATGGCGAAACAACAAACCTTGGCCGGGACGGCCAAGCCACATGTAATCTCAACCGGGGACGATTGAGCTACGCCGGTCGCTGCCTTTGGCCAGACATTAAGCCAATCAGCGTCTGTATAATAAGGTATGGGCCGAACATGTCTGATAACTAAAAAACCTCTCTAGGGGTTTGGGCCAAATCTCTCGACAGATTCTTCCCAACCTCTCGACAGATTTCGCCCAACATCTCGAGAGATTTGCCCGAACATCTCGACAGATTTCGCCAAACATCTCGACAGATTCGCCCGAACATGTCTGATAACTAAAAAACCCTTACTGGGGTTTCGGCCAAAAGGTTCTAAGGTTTCAGGCAAAAGCTTAGAAGGTTTGGGCAAAAAGCTTAGAACCTTTCCGTCCAAAGCTTCCAAGGTTTCGGCTCAAAGTCTAGAACCCTTCGCCCGACCCCCCAATCCACCGCCGCCACCCCTCCCCAACCCCGCCCACCCGCTCAAAGATCGCCCCGAATGTCCGATAACCAGCCAAGGGCTGGGCCGGATCGCCGCGGGCATTCTGTCGTAAACCCGCTTCGTACCTCGCTGCCACCGGGCGAGATATTAAAAAGCCGGCGTTGATCCTGGCGATAACCCGCCGCGCTCCCTGAAACCCTCCCGTCCGATAAAACAGATTTTCACCACGAAGCCCACGAAGGCCACGAAGAAGAGCAATACATTTTTTAAAACTCTCAAGGAAAATCTAGCCAAAATGCGTTATGGCGGACATGTGCATTATACGCTTGGCCGACCGATTTGAATATCGCCCAGGAAACATTCAAGGATATTTTCCAACGTACCTGGACAATATCGACCCTCGGCTATTTCGCCGTAGTTTACATACTTCGACCGAATAAATTCACCCTCTATATGATCATACCAAACCACGGTTTTACCCGCTATTGCCACGACCCAGAATCCTTCGCTATGGTCGCCATAGGAATGCTGTCGCCATATTACAGGATTGATGCCCATGACGTCCCACAGCCTTCTTTGGGCGAACGTCATTCGTCCCCAGGAGTCATTGATCTTATTCCACATCTCTTCTTCTGATGTTGGTTTACAAGGCATAATGATTACCTTTGTCTCATGTCTGTTTTATTATGATAGCCTCAGGCTGAAAGCATCTTGCCGTTGAACATCAAATATACCTGTAAATTATGAAAAATGGCAAGCCTAAAGTCTGCCATGAAGGCGGACCACATCCGAAGCTGAATCTGCGAAAATCTGCGCTATCTGCGGATAAAGCTCTTTAATTCGTGTTGATTCGTGAAAATTCGTGGCTAATATTATTTGACACTGATGGCGCAGATTACGCTGCTGAGAGGCAGAGCCGTTATTTAAATCTTGCTCATCATGTTAATCATGTCTATTAAACGTTTTAATTCGTGAGAGAATCAGTGTCAATCTGTGGCTAAAAAATTTGTGCCGCTGACGATGAGTCGCGGCGAAGCTTCCGTGAGAAGCCGGAGGGTGTTGAGTTTTATGGTGAAGCCTGACAGGATGAACGCCCAGCGGCTCTACGCAAACAGCGCTGAGCCGACCCGCACCAGGGTGGCGCCTTCCTCGACGGCGATGTCGTAGTCCTGGCTCATGCCCATTGACAAATGCCGAAAGCCCGGCCCGCCGATATTTTTGCCCCGCAGTTCTTCGAACAACTCCCGCAGGCGGACGAAACAAAAACGGCTGATTTCTTTATCGTTCGTTTGCGGCGCCATGGTCATCAGGCCGACAATTTCCAGGTTGGGCAGTTCCCGGACGATTTCCGCCAACGGCAAGACCGCGCCCACCGCCAGGCCGTATTTTTCCTTCTCTTCACTGGTGTTGACTTCCAGCAGCACCTGCACCTTGTCGTTAAGCCCCTGACGAGCGGCGTTGGTATTAATTTCCTCGGCCAGACGCAGCGAGTCCACCGAGTGAATCATGCACACTTTCTGCAAGATCGGTTTGACTTTGTTGCGCTGCAAGTGGCCGATCATGTGCCAGCGCGGTGGGGCCGCCGGCATATTCAGCCGTTGCCGCTCCGCGAACCATGCCCCCACCTGTTCATATTTGGGAATAAAATCCTGCGCCCGCGATTCGCCCAGGTCCGCATGACCCAGTTCCAATAGTGCCGTAATGGAATCAACATCTTCCGACTTGGTCACGGCCACCAGGCGCACCTCGCGGGGTTCACGCCGGCTGCGCACACAGGCCTGGGCTATGCGATCCTGAATACGCTGGTAATTTTCCGCAATTCGCTCTTTAGGGACCATGGTTGCTTCCGTTGTCGACTTTTTTCTGCCGCCCATTGTAAAACACGCCCTTGCATTACGCAAGCCCTTTCAGTCAGAGAAGTTAAGTAGTGCTTGTGGCTGACGCCGTCCTTACCTATACTTAACTCATGGACCAGCAAACAAACGCTTCAGAACATTTTCGTATCGCCACGGTTCCTTATATAAACGCCGAACCGCTCATTTTCGGCCTGGACCAGCGGCGGGACGTGGAGCTTATCCCGGCCCCGCCGGCACAATTGGCCCAAATGCTTGCCTCCGGCCGGGCGGACGCCGCACTTATCCCCACGATTGACTTTTTCCCCCGACGTGAAATCTGGCGCATGCTCCCCTGCGGCGCCATCGGTTCGCCGGGCGAAGTGCTTACGGTGCGGGTTTTCTCGCAGCAGCCCCCGGAAACCATTACTCATCTTGCCGGTGACGTGGAATCGCACACCTCCATTATGCTCAGCCGCATCATTTGGCGGCATCGCTTTGGCCGAAACCTCACTATCGCGCCAATTCAGGGCCAACCCCGGCAGCATCCGGCCGTATTGCTCATCGGCGATAAGGTTTTTCCCCAACAGGGTCTCTGGCCCTATGAATTCGACCTGGGCAAGGCTTGGCTCGACTTGACAGGACTGCCCTTCGTTTTCGCCGTGTGGGCTGCCCATAATGAAGAAAAATTCGCCCCCATAACCCGATTACTGGCCGCCGCTCTTCAAGATGGTTTGGCCAATCTCGAATTTATTGCCCGTACCAAAGGCCCTCTTCACGGTTTCCCCCCGGCCGAGGCCCTGCGCTACTATCAGCAAAATATGTGCTACGATCTTGGCCCACAACAACTTAAAGCCATCGACCGCTTTTACGCCCTGGCCGGGGATATTGAAAACCCACCCTTATGAAAACCACCGAACGACTGACCCCGGAACAGGCCATCAGGCTTTATAACGGTGATTTTCATCAGCTTATTCGTTTGGCCGACGATATGGCCCATCGCCTCCATCCCGGCCGCATCGGTACGTATATCATCGAACGCAACATCAATTATACGAACGTATGTACTTGTCGTTGCAGCTTTTGCGCATTTAGCGTCAGCCCCGGCCCCTCCGGCGGTTTTGTTATTACCCATGAGCGACTTGCCGAAAAGATTCGTGAGCTTTACGCCATTGGCGGCCGACAAATCCTGCTGCAAGGCGGCCTGAATCCCGAACTTGGTTTGGATTGGCACGTCGAAATGCTCCGTTTTTTACGTTTTGAGTTTCCTGACCTGCATATTCACGCCTATTCGCCTCCGGAAATAAACTTTATTGCCCGAAATGCGCAGTTATCTGTCGAAAAACTGCTCGATATTCTTATGGAAGCCGGCCTGAACAGTATCCCCGGCGGCGGAGCAGAAATTCTGGCGGATAGAGTTCGCCACTTGGTCGCCCCGGCCAAAGGTGAAGCCCAGATGTGGCTGGAAGTTATGCGCTGCGCTCACCGCCAGGGCCTATCGACCACGGCAACAATGATGTTCGGCCACCTGGAAACCATCGAGGAACGCATCGAACACCTGGACCGCCTTCGCCGCGTGCAGGATGAATCCCTCGCCCGGCGGGAAGAAGCCGGACGGGGTGGGGTGTTTACTTCGTTTACCTGCTGGCCTTTTCAGCCGGGGGGCACACGTCTGGCCCGACGGCATAACATCACGGCCGCCGGGGCTGTGGAACAACTCAAAATGACGGCCTTATCCCGGTTGTATCTTGACAATATCCACAACCATCAGGCATCATGGGTTACCCAAGGCCCCCAAATCGGCCAACTTCAACTTCGCTGCGGCTGTAATGACATGGGTTCGCTGATGATGGAGGAAAACGTGGTCGCCGCCGCCGGCACGACCTATCGGCTTAGGCTGGAAGAACTAACCGACCTTATTCGTGCGGCCGGTTTTACCCCGCGGCAACGCGATTTTTATTATCGCTGTCTGGAAGACAATTCAAGCAATGTAAAATAATTGGTCGATGAATAGGAAGATGGTGTAGTCACTGTCATACCTGCGAAAGCGGGTATCCAGGCATTAAAAACTGGATTCCCGCCTGCGCGGGAATGACAAAAATCTTATTCGCAACAGATACTGAATAATATGCACACACGGAGGCCATGATGGCGGACTTAGGCGTCATACGCGAATTAGCAGAGCAAGTTCTTGTTATTCCCACAGTTAAGGGAACGCCTGACCACTATCTCCTCGACCGGGCTTTGCGGGTGCTGCGGCATTGCGGCAACATTACCCAGCTTAAAGAAATTCAGTGCTTCCAGATCGACCAGCCTTGCCTGAACATCGCGGCTTTATTCCGCGACGCGGGGTTTGCCCGTTATGCCGACACCGGCGACCGCAGCAGCCGATTGGTGCTGGCGGACCTTTCCGATGCGGATTTGCGGGATTTTTCCACGCAGGTCGTGCAGGAAAAACTGGCCGAACTCCTTAATCCCCGCCAGCTTGAGCGGGTTTGTGCCATCATTACCGAATCCGGCAACCGGGAAACCAATCTGATAGAGGCAATGATTCTTTCCGATGCCCGTAACCTCGAAGACATGGGGGCTGTAGGGATTTTCAACGAATGCCGCCGCTATCTGGTTCACGGCAAAGGCGTGGGGGACGCGTTGAATAGCTGGAAGCGCAAACTCGAATATGATTACTGGACCGCTCGTCTGCGCGAGGGATTCCGCTTTGAGGCTGTCCGCAATCTGGCGCGGCAGCGCATCAAGATCGCCGAACAGTTCATGATTCAACTCGAGCAGGAGAACAAGGCGGGGGATATGGAAGATTTTCTACTGGAGCAGCAGCTTGATCGGCCGGCCGAGCCAAAAGAGGAAGAAAACCTTCGTAATCATCATACTCGTCGTCCGGCTGTGCGGGTGTAATGGCCGCGGCGATGCTACGTCTCCGGGCCGGGGTGATAGCGCCGGTGACAGCGCCGGCGATTGTTGATGGGGGGGTTATCATTACCGACGGCCGTATTCTCGCGGTCGGCCCCTGGCGTGACATTGCCTCATATTCTTATTCGGGTCCCACTGAGGAATTGCCTGACAGTCTTATCATGCCCGGTATGGTGAATGCCCATACGCACCTGGAACTACACGGTTACAAAGGAAAGGTTCCTTACCACGGACATTTTGCCGACTGGCTGCGCGGTATTCGCGCTATCCGTCGGCGTGATACCGGCGATTTGGGAGCAACTCTTGCCGCCGCCTGCCGGGAATCACTGGCCGCGGGAGTGACGACGGTGGGGGATATTTCCTGGCGGCATCGCGCATGGCGGCATCTCAAAACCTCGCCGCTGCGAAAAATCGCTTTCGCGGAAATTTTCGGCTTGGAAGCGGACCTCACCAAAAAAAACGAAATTCTTCAAAATTACATCAAAGAAACCCGCACAGATGATTTACTGCAATGGGGCATAGCGCTTCACGCGCCTTATACGGTAAGGCGGGAGTTATATGAAATTATTGCTCAATTGGCTCAGGATAAGCGATTACCCCTGACCACGCATTTAAGCGAAACGCCAGAAGAATTTGAGTTTCTGCATTTCGGGCGCGGGCCTATCTACGATGATCTTCGCAGCATGAATTTTATCCCGGATGACTTTGCACCGCCCGGCTGCGATCCGGTGGATTTTTTTCTGAGCATGAATCTTTCGGGTCAGCCGTTTCTGCTGGCCCATGTCAATTACATCACCGCCGAACAAATTGCTAAATTAGCACGCACCCAGCACAGCATCGCCTACTGTCCGCGGTCGCATCGGTTTTTCCATCACCCGCCGCATTCTTTCCGCGACATGCTCGCCGCCGGAATAAATGTCTGCCTGGGAACTGACAGCCTCGCCTCCAATAGCACGCTAAGCGTTCTGGATGAAATTCGCTTTTTGCATCAACAATATCCGGACATCCCCGCCGAGACCCTTTTGCAAATGGCCACCATCAACGGCGCCCGCGCCCTGGGCCTCGGCCGCCTTACCGGCTCCCTCGAATTCGGCAAAGCCGCCGACCTTATCGCATTGCCTTTAAATGTGTCCCTTCAACAATGGTTCTGTTCATTGCTGGAAAGCGATGCGCAACCCACACGTGTCCTCATTAACGGCCAAGCTGAAGCTTGAACTCCGAACTGACTCAACAGACCTGAATTATAATGTCAGCGTTTCCAGTTGCGTTAATTGCCGCAGGCGATGGGCGGGCAGCGAATCATTGGGGCAGGGTTTGTCTTCCGCGCCGACGAGCCAGATGGGCGTCATGCCGATGCCGGCTGCGCCGATGACGTCGGCCTCGAATTTATCGCCGACGTAGGCGCAGGCCTGGGGCGGGAGCTGCATTTGTTCGAGGGCGGCTTGAAAGATGCGGGCATCGGGTTTGGCCGCACCGACGACGGTGGAATCCACCATGCACTCGCACAGGTCGCTGTAGCCATAATCTTCGCACCAGCCGGCGGCGTTGCCCCAGTTGTTGCTGATGACGCCGATGCGGTAGTGTTGCCGCAGTATTTGCAGTAAAAGGAGATTGCGCCGGAGATACGTTTGTGCTTCGGCGACAAAGGCTTGGGCCAGAACGGCGTGGTCCCAGGCGCACGGGTCGCCGTTGCTCATTCGGGCATGGAGGTGTTTATACAGCCGCGCCACCATGTCCGCCAGGTTCAATCCGGCGGTATCGGCCAGCGTGCCCACGTGGCGGCTCACCCAGTTGGAATGTTCCATAAAGCTTTCGCGCGTCAGGGCGGCATCATATTTTTTGATGTCCCGATAAAAACGGTCGAACCAGTCGAAGCCGTCATGGTCGAGCGTACCGCCGAAATCGAATAATATCGCTTCAATCCTGCAAGGCATAAGTAACCTTATATTTGCCTGTTATATTTTCACCACGAAGAACACGAAGGTCACGAAGAAAAATCCTAAAACAAATCTCAAATGATAATGGAATTTATTTTGGAACAATATATAAAGCTTATTCTTCGTGTTTCTTCGTGTTTCTTCGTGGGCTTCGTGGTTTAATGTCTTTTGTGTTATTCTGATTTTCGGATGCTGGTTTCTGAATTATTTTCGTCTTAAATTTCGAAACCGATTAGTTTGCCGTTTTCCATCAGGGGTTTGCCGTCCACGGTAAGGCGGCCGCCGGGGCGCAGGTCGCAGACCATGTCCCAATGCAGGCCGGATTTGTTGACGCTGCCGGTTTCGGGATAGCCCGCGCCGACGGCGATATGAATCGTGCCGCCGATTTTTTCATCGAACAGCGTGTTGCGGATGAAGCGTTGAATCCCATAATTGACGCCGAGGGCGAATTCGCCCATGCCCCGCGCGCCTTTATCCTGATCGAGCATTTTCAGCAGGAATTCTTCGCCTTTTTGCGCCGTGGCCTCGACAACCCGGCCTTTTTCATATCTCATGCTGATGCCGTCAACTTCCCGGCCGCTCATGATGCCCGGAAAACTGAACGCCACAGTGCCGTTAATGCTGTCTTCCACCGGGCCGGTGTAGATTTCGCCGTCAGGAAAATTAATGCGGCCGTCACAGTTAATCCACTTGCGGCCGGCCACACTGAACGTCAGGTCCGTGCCGTTATTGGCCTCCAGATGCACCTTTTTGGCGGTGTTGAGGTAATCGACGATTTTCTGCTGCTTGGCGCTGACTTCTTTCCAGGCGGCGACGGGATCGTCGCGGTCCAGCAGGCCCGCCCCGAAGACAAAATCCTCGAAATCCGCCAGGGACATTTCCGCATCCTGGGCCGCGGCGTTGGTGGGATACATAGTCGCCACCCACGAATACTCGCCTTTGGCGGTACGCTCCATGGTACGGTCAAAAATCGGCTTATGGGCCTTGGAAACCCGCGCCTGTTTGGCCGGGTCCACGTTGGTCATGGCGCGGGTGTTTTCCGGCGCGCCGATGCCGATGCGCTTATCAAATGTTTCAATTTCATATTTGGCCAGCGGCGAGACGAAATCCAGTTGTTTGTCCGAGGCGCATTCGAAGAAAATTTCATTCAGTCCCGACAGCCCCAGCCGCAAATGCGGATGGCCGCCGGCTTTGATGACCTCCCGCCACAGTTCCCGAATCAGGGGTTCGGCCGGCACGCCGGACCCAATCGCCACCAGTTCGCCCGGCTTGACTGCCGTGGAATAACGTACCAATACCTGCGCCAATTTCTCCAGCCGCGAATCTTTCATAATACCTTCCTGTTTACTAAAACGTTTTAAACTTATTGTCATGCCCGACCTGATCGGACATCTAGACTATTTAACTGGATTCCCGCCTGCGCGGGAATGACAATTTAAATTCATGTTTCGAACCGGCACACCATGTCATATACCTTACCGCCCAATTGTCCGGCCAACCAGTTATTTTTAATCGCCGCAACCTTCAGCACCGGACAGGCAAAGCGCACCGTCCAGTTTAATTCCAGCGCCCGTGAACCGCCCACCAGCACCAAGAGCTGGGTTCCCGCCAGCACCTCGTTGCAAATATCGGGCACATCGGCAAAATTCACCTGCGGGCAGCCCTGCCCCATCCCCAGCAGTCGAATCCGCTGGGTCCGCAGTAAAAACGCCAGCACGCGGTCATCTTCCGCAAGCGCCCGCAGCACCGCCCGGCACTCCGGCAGGGTCATATCATTATAACACGCCCGGTCATTGGCCGCCACCACGACCGTAGCTCCCCGCTGGGCCAAAACGCGCACCAGCGGCAGGCATCCCAATATAAAATCCGCCCCGGCATTATCGACAAAGACCGCCGCCTTCCGCAGCGGGCCGGCACTACAGAAAAAATCCTGCCAGGCCTGGCCGTCATCCACCAGCCACGGCCGGGACAGACCATCGAGGGTATGAAAAAAATCCAGTTCCCCGGCGTGATAACGGTTCAGTTTCATGTCCGGCGTAAAATCGAACACATTGCCCGCCAGCAGTCCTTCGAGCAATACCCGCGCCCGTGATGAATCGTCCAGCTTGTCATGCGCTTTAATGAGCCGCAGATAATCATCGCACACCGCCATGTTTTCCTGATGTTTGATGCGTAAAAACGGGTCGGTCAAGCCATGTAAATCCAATACGTCGCGGCAGATTTCATTCAGCCGCGCGACGGTAAACGGCCGCAGGGTTTCGGGATGTTCGGTCAGCTCCGCCAGCCGTTCCTCGAACAAGGTTCGCGCGCCGTCGATGGCCCGCGCCAGCGTCCGGGCATTGGTCACCAGCGATTGTTCGGCCGCCTCCAGCGTGACCGCGAACGCGCGCCGAAAGGTTTCCAGCCACGCCGCCCGCGCGGCTTCATCGGCACTTAAATCCCACATCCAGGGTGAACGAAGTTGCTGCTTTGCTAATAAAACCGATTTCGCCATTTTATGCCATCATCCCCGTGCTTCGTTCTGGAATTATACCTCTTGTTTTTTAGCCGCTGATTTCACCGATAAACACAGATTGAAAATAAAACATTAAATATCAAAAAGCAAAATGACATATAAAAATGTAAAATGTGCAGGTCGAATCCTATCCGTGGTGAGGAACGAACGTATGATGGCAGGAGCATAAAATATCTTCAGAAAACAGCGTTCCCAAAATATTTTTACATTTTGCTTTGTCATTTTTATTTTTGCTTTTTGCTATTTTATTTCTATCTGTGTTCATTCGTACCGCCAAAGAAAAATATTACTCGTACCTCAGCGCTTCTATCGGCCGCCAGCGGGCCGCACGCAGCGCCGGCACGGTTGCCCCCAGCACCGCCGCCGCCACGCCCGCCAGGCAAATCCAGCCGACGGCGTCCCAGGCGACCTCGTTGGGTATCTGCTTGAACATATACACGCCGCTTTTCCAGATTTTAAAACCCAGCAGCCGGGTCAACCCGACCTCTATCACATTGATATGCCGCGTCGCCAGCACGCCCAGCACCAATCCGCCCAGAGCGCCGGCGGCCCCGATGCACAAGCCATACGCCCAAAACACACCCGCCACGCTCCGGCGCGATCCGCCCACGCTTCGCAGAATACCTATATCCCGACGCTTTTGCATCACGATCATGTACAACGTCACGAATACCAGAAACGCCGCCACCAGGCAAATCAGTCCGAGCATCAATTGCCAGATACGCAACTGTTTGATAATCTCCCCGGTAAATTGCTTCACAAAAGGCAATTCGGCGGCGGCAAAAACATCGGGAAACGCGCGGATACCTCTCGTTGCGGCGGCCTGTGACCAGGCTTTTCGCACCGCCGCTACTCCCTGCGCCACGGGAACACCCTGCGCCAGGGTAATTTGCACCAGCGCCTCGCAGCGCGGAGTCTGGCCAGGCCCGGCCGAACTGGTCAATGCACAAATCGTCTCGAACGGCACATAAATAAAATGGGTATCGGCCTCATGCAGTCCGGTCTCCACCACATCCACCGGCCAGCAAACCAGCCGCTGCCGCAGTGAAGCCGCCGCGGCGTCGGGGCCACTCTCAGGGCGCCGTCCGGTGGTAATGATGACGGGCTGCTCCCAATTCGCTATTCGTTCGCGCAGCATTTGGCGCGGGTATTCATCAGTCAGTTCATCCGGCAGAGCCAATAAGCCGATGCTTAAAATCGCCCCTACCGGCAAATCTTCTTCCCGCACCGTCCGGCCACCCTTGCTTAACGCCTGCCGCGCGGCGGCCTGCGCCTCGGGCGGCAATGTCATATCGGGTTGAGATGTGCCGTTTCCCTGCCGCAGCAGACCCGCCCGAAAGGCCGCATCACGGCATTTCCGGTTCATATCCACGCCGACCAACTGCACGGCCCGAACCTGCCCCGGCCCCAGATACGCCAGACCGCCGGCTTTCGCCAGCGGCATCGCCTGAGCCACTTCCGGGCAGTCCTCCAGCGCATCGGCCAGGGTGTGAAAATCCTCATCCGTCAGCGCCATTCCCGGAACCAGCACTACGTCGCCCCATAATCGCCGGGAATGGTCCATATACGAGGTGATAAATCCCGTAAACAGGCTCGTCACCACGATCAGCAGGGCCACACAGCCGACGACCGCCCCGACTCCGAAAAACGCCAGACGACGTTTATGCAAATACCGCCAGCTTAAAAACCATACGTACATGATGTTTTCTCAACACCGTGCCGCGGACATTCAGCCCGCGGTCCAAATTAGCATTATAAAACTTGCAGGCAACCTGCGGGAAGCGCGGGCAGGATGCCCGCGTCACCACCACTCAGCTTTCCGGCCGCAGCAGCGGAAACAAAATTACATCACGAATGCTCGCCGACCCTGTCAGCAGCATCATCAGCCGGTCCACACCCAGCCCCATGCCGCCCGCCGGAGGCATGCCGTGCTTCAAGGATCGCAAAAAGTCCTCATCCAGCGTGCGAAAGACGTTTTCTTCCTCGTCCGCGCCGCGCAGTTGTTCTTTGAATTTCGCTTCCTGAATATCCGGATCGTTCAGTTCCGAATACGCCGGCCCGATCTCCATCGCCCCGATGAACAGGTCCCACCGCTCGCACCAGGCCGGATGGTCGGCTTTGGGCCGGGTCAGCGGCGACAGGGCGCTGGGATAATCCATCACAAACGTCGGCTGAATGAGTTCTTCCTCGGCCGTCGCCTCGAACACCTCGTTCACCACGATAATATCATCTTTATTGGCGGTATTGATTTGCAACTGGTGCGCTTTGGCCAGCAGTTTGTCTCTTTCCGTCAGCTCGAATCCGTTGACTTCCGCAAATCGCTGCGCGTAGGTCACCTGACGAAACGGCTGCTTATAATCAATTTTGTGCCCGCACCATTCGATAACACCGTCGGGGTTGGCCAGCAGGGCCAGCCGCCGCACCAGATTTTCCGTCAGCTCCAACATGGTGAGGTAATCGCCATAGGCCTGATACGCCTCCATGGAGGTAAACTCCGGATTATGCCGCCGGTCGATGCCTTCATTGCGGAAGTTGCGGTTGATTTCAAAAACCTTTTCCATGCCGCCCACCAGCAGCCGTTTGAGATACAATTCCGGCGCGATTCGCAAAAATAATTCCATGTCCAGGGCGTTGTGCCGCGTCAGGAACGGCCGGGCCGCCGCCCCGCCGGCCATAGACTGCATCATGGGCGTTTCCACTTCCCGATAGCCCTGCTCGTGCATGAACCGGCGCAGTTCGTCCACCAGCCGCGAACGCTGTACGAACACCTTCATCACGTCCGGGTTGGTGAACAAATCCACGTACCGCTGCCGGTAGCGGAGTTCCACATCCTGGAGGCCGTGCCATTTTTCCGGCGGCGGCAGCGTCGCCTTGCTCAGCAGCGCCAGCGTCGTCACCCAGATGGTGATTTCGCCCGTTTTGGTCGCGCCCAGTTTGCCCTCCACGCCCACGATGTCACCCAGGTCCAGCAGCTTGACCATCGGCCATTCAGCGGCCAGCAGTTGTTTGGCCAGCCCGACCTGAATATCCCCCGACTCATCCCGGATCGTCGCGAAAACCAGTTTACCGATGTCCCGCCAGAGCACGATTCGCCCCGCCCCGCGCACCATTTGTTCTTCGTCGGCCGGATTATGTCTGGCCCGTACGGCCGCCAGCGGCGCGCCGCCGTCAAACCGTCCTCCGAACGGATTTACCCCCAGTTCGCGCAGTTTGGCGAGTTTTTCCCGCCGCGCCTGTTCATATTCATTCATCGTATGCGGTATTGGTTCCATAAATCCATCTTACCATACCCGCCCGGCCTGTCACCTGAAATATCGCCTATGCGGCGCGCCCGTCTCCGGCGGATTGCCCGCGTCAGGCGTTACTCGTCTCGCTGTAATTCCTCGTGGTACCGCCGCATCAGCGCCGCCCGCGTCACCAGCCCAAGAAAACGCCGCGGATTATCCGCCGACTGCACCGCCAGCGAACCGATATCATCATATACGGAAAACAGGTTAAACACCTTATCCAGCGTATCCTGCGGCCCGACAGCGGTTACGTTTCTTCGCGCAAACTCGCCGGCGACCAATAACGGCAGCGCGTCCGGCTCATGCATCGCCTCCAGCAGGTCGGCCATCACCAACATCCCGTAATAACCCCCGTCGCCGTCTGTCACGATTAAATCGGCCGCCGTTGTTTCGTGCGCCTTCACCAGCACCTGCGCCAGCGGCATGTGGTTGCTCACCACGGTGCATAGCGGCGTCATTACCTCACGGACCTCCAGCCGCCGCAATATGGCCATGCGGCTGAGCGATTCATACTGTACGCCGCGCCGGCGCAGCTTGAGCGTATATATCGATTCGTGATACATCAGCCGCGCTGCGCCCACGGCGATGGTCGCCGCGAACATGACCGGCAAAATCACATGGTAATTTCGCGTCATCTCGAATAAAATCACAATCGCGGTTAAGGGTGCGTGCGTCGCCGCCGCCACCACCGCCGCCATGCCCACCAGCGAATACGTCTGCGGATTCACCTCCGCAAAAGGCGCGATGTGCCGCACCGCCAGGCCAAAGGCATATCCCGCCGTGGCTCCCAGAAACAAGGAAGGCGCAAACACGCCGCCCGACCCTCCGCTGCCCAGCGTCAGACTGGTCGCCAGCATTTTCAGGCAAAACAGCATTACCAGAATTCCGAGGCTTAGTTCGACACGGCCGCCGATTTCCCCTTGCGCAGCGCCGATACACCGGCCGATGGTGCGATAGCCGTTGCCGAAAATACTCGGTTCCGGGCTGACGCCGCCCTCCAGCGCCTTCATCGTCACGACGCCCAGCACTCCCAGCCCGATCGCGCCCAGCACCGGCTTGACGATATGATGCACGTTGAGCCTGTCAAATAAATCCTCGAACGCATAAAGCAGGCGGATAAACACCACCGCCGCCGCCGCACACAACAGGCCCAGAACTATGTAATTGCCCAGTTCATACCACACAAACGTATAACTTGTCCCCGCTTGCACCAGCGGAAATATGGCTTCGTGCGCTCCCAGTATCGCGCGCACCACCATGCTGCTCAGCACGGACGCCAGAAGCACCGGCGCAAAGGTGCGAATGTTTACTTCCCGCAGAAATATTTCCAGGGCGAATAATACCCCGGCAATAGGCGCATGAAAAATCGCCGATATGCCCGCCGCCGCTCCGCACCCGACCAGCACGGGCATATTATGTTTGGCCACCGCAAACAGTTTCCCTGTGCCCGAACCCAGCGCCGCCCCAATTTGAATAATCGGACCTTCCGTGCCCGCCGAACCGCCCGAACCTATCGTCAGGGCGGACGCCACCGCTTTGGCCAGCGCCACCCGCGGCCGAATCGCGCCGTGACGCCGGGCAATGGCGTCCATGACTTCCGGCACGCCGTGGCCTTTGGCCTCCCGCGCGAAATAATAGGTGATGATTCCCACCAGCAGCGCACCCACGCTCGGCAGCACCACCAGCCAATACCACTGCCCCTGATAGATGCCGGCCCCATGGTCGCCGCCATAACACAGCCCGTGCGACCATTCGATAAGCTTGCTGAAGCCGACTGACCCCAGTCCCGTCAGCGCCCCGATGAGGCAGGCCAGCGGCACCAGGTAAGAATGCGTTCGAAAGCCCAGCCGATTCGACAAGCGGATTATATAATACTTAAGGCGTCCCAGCCCCTGCGGCCCGCGCGACGATACCTTGACGTTCAATCGTCATCCTCCGTTTCGAAATCGATGCGGCTCTCAAAAGCGTCCCCGAAGTCGAACACATCGTCAAAATCTTCCAGCGTGTCGTTTTCCTGGCGATGCATCCAGCCGTTCTGCACCAGTAAAAATACAATTTCGCCGAAATCGCGCGTGGTGTGAATATTCCAGTGGCGTAATACCGGCCGGGCCAGATACCCCCAGCGTTTCAGCGCCAGTTCACGCAGTCCCAGGCACAACTGCTCACCCGTCACGTGGCGCGGCTCCTGGCCTTCTCCGCCGCCGCCAAACACCTGGCGCACCGCCGCCGCCAGCCCTTCGCGCACAAAATGCACCGCCGCCGCCGGATAGCGCCCATCCTTCCGCACTATTTCTTCAATACTTCGCTGAGGCTTCTGCGCCATATATATCCAGGAATGTTTGGGCCACGTTATTGTTTTTGCCACAGATGACGCTGATAAACACAGATTTAATTAATAGGGTAATATGCATTTCATGTCATACCCGCGAAAGCGGGTATCCAGAACTTGCTCCCTGAACAACCGATCAAATCGGGCGTGACATACATATAGTATCTTAAAAAAATCAGCGTTCATCAGTGAAATCTGCGGCTAATTCTTAAATCTTTCTGTCAATGCACCCGCTGGCCCGGCTGAGCGCCGTCATCCACGCTTAACACGAACACATCCTCGCCGCCCGGCCCGGCCGCCAGCACCATGCCTTCCGATACCCCGAAGCGCATCTTGCGCGGCTTGAGATTCGCGGCGATAACGACCAGCCGGCCCGCCAGGTCGCCCGGCTCATACGCCTTGCGAATGCCCGCGAAAACCTGCCGCTTCTGACCGCCGATATCCAGTTCCAGCCGCAGAAGTTTATCGGCGCCTTCGACATGCTCGGCCACCATCACCCGCGCCACCCGCAAATCAACTTTGGTAAACGTCTCGAAGTCAATTTCTTCCGCCAGCGGCTCTTCAATAAGCGGTCCGCCCGGCGCTGCGGTTTGTTCCTGTCCTTGTTTACTTTCTTCGACCATGGCCTGCACCCTTTCCGGCTCCACCCGTTCCACCAGCCGTTCAAATTCTCCTATTTCGTGTTCTTCCAGCGTTCGGCCGGCGTCCGCCCACATCAGCGGCTCCACGCGCAGCATTCGCTCGATTTTCGCGGCAAACCCCGGCAATATCGGCTTGAGATAAATCGCCAGAATGCGTACCGCATTAAGTCCGGTTGTCAGTGTCTCGCGGGCGTGTTCCGGCTCATCCTTGATAGCGCTCCACGGCTTGCGGCGGTCATAATAACGGTTCACTTCGTCGGCCAGCCCGCAAATTCGCCGCACGACATCCGCGTAACGGCGTTCCTCGTAAGCCTGGGCAATAACGGATTCTTCCCGTTGCAGCAGCGCCACCAGGTCCCGTCCCTCCGCCGACAGCCGGCCCAGGCGGCCGTCGAGTTTTTTTCGCACCATCGGCGCTGACCGCGACGCCAGATTCGCCAGGTTCCCCACCAGGTCGCTGTTCACCCGCGCCACCAGGTCATCCAGGTTCACCTCGATGTCTTCCGTTCCCGGCCCCAGCTTGCAGGCGTAATAATACCGCAGATACTGCGGGTCCAGGTGCTTGAGGTACGTTGCGGCGCTAATGAATGTGCCTTTGCTCTTGCTCATCTTCTCGCCGTTGACGGTCAAAAAGCCGTGAATCGTCAGTGACGTCGGCGTATTGAATCCCGACCCCTTCAGCATCGCCGGCCAAAAGAGGGCATGAAAATAGGTGATATCCTTGCCGATAAAGTGATGGATTTCCGTTTTCTCATCGCACCAGTAATCTTCGAACGTGCGGCCGTGCTGCCGGCAATAATTCATCGTGCTGGCCATATACCCGATAGGGGCATCGAGCCACACGTAAAAATACTTGTCCGTCTCGCCCGGAATTAAAAATCCGAAATAGGGCGCATCGCGGCTGATGTCCCAGTCCCGCAGGCCCTGGCTGAACCATTCATTGAGCTTGTTGGCCACCTGCGCATGCACATGGCCCTGATTGACCCATTCCTTCAGCCATGTCTCGAAATCGCCCAGCTTGAAAAAATAATGTTTCGACGTCCGCCGCACCGGCGGCCCGCCGCATACGTCGCAGCGGGCATCCTTCAACTCCACCGGCGTGTAGGTGGCGTTGCACTTGTCGCAATTGTCGCCGTACTGGTCCGCCGCCCCGCATTTAGGGCACGTGCCGCGAATAAACCGGTCCGGCAGAAACATCTTGTCCTTCTCGCAGTATGCCTGCTCCACGTCCCGCGTAGTGATGTGGCCGCCGTCGAGCAGACGCTGGTAAATCATTTCACTCATCTGACGATTTTCCGCCGAATGCGTGCTGTAATAACTGTCGAAGGCGATTTCAAAGCCGGCGAAATCCCGCTGATGCTCCCCGCTCATCCGCGCAATCAGCGTTTCCGGGTCGATGCCTTCCTTGCGCGCCCGAATCATGATCGGCGTGCCGTGCGTATCGTCGGCGCAGCAATAAATGCAGTCATTACCGCGGAGTTTCTGAAAACGCACCCAGATATCCGTCTGGATATATTCCACCAGATGCCCGATATGTATCGAGCCGTTGGCGTACGGCAGCGCCGCCGTCACGAGTATTCGTCGCGTCATGAACTCACCTGTCGTTTAGTTATCATTCTGACCTGCTTCCTGATTACCCTGACCGGCGT
>CAZOCV010000022.1:13222-23576 GCA_964578395.1 uncultured Pirellulales bacterium | reverse complement strand
ATGTTGAAGTTAAAAAACTGTTTTTGTCTTGACGAACGGTTTTTGTCATAGATACTCATGTCTCGCTCACCGAGTAGCGGGCGAAGACCGCGGGTTAGCGGCTGGCGGGGCGATAGCTTAAAAGGGTCTTCGACCCGCGCGTTCACGGAGGTAGTGGGCGATGAATTCATCGAGGTCGCCGTCGAGGACGGCGTCGGGGTTGCCGGTCTGGTAGTCGGTGCGGTGGTCCTTGACCATCTGGTAGGGCTGGAGGACGTAGCTGCGGATCTGGTTGCCCCAGGCGATGTCGCCCTTTTCGCCGTAGAGCTTGGACAGTTCATCATCGCGTTTCTGCTGTTCGATGCGTTCGAGTTTGGCCTTAAGCAGGGCCAGGGCCATCGCCCGGTTCTGGTGCTGGCTGCGTTCGCAAACGCAATCGACGACGATTCCGGTGGGTTTATGGAGGATGCGGACGGCGGAGGCGACCTTGTTGACGTTCTGGCCGCCGGCGCCCTGGGCGCGGCAGTAGAGGGTCATCTCAATGTCGTTGGGGTTGATATCGACTTCGGCGGCGTCACCGAGGTCCGGCAGGACATCGATGGCGACGAAACTGGTGTGGCGACGCTTGTTGGCGTCGAAGGGGCTGATGCGGACCAGCCGGTGCACGCCCGTTTCGCAGGAGAGGTAACCGAAAGCATAGTATCCCTTGACATGCAGCATGACCGAGCGGATTCCGGCCTCTTCGCCGGGGGTCAGGGCCAGTTCCTCATAGGTATAGCCGCACTGCTCGAAGTAGCGGGTGTACATCCGCAGGAGCATGCCCGCCCAGTCGCAGCTTTCGGTGCCGCCGGCCCCGGCATGGATGCTGAAGAAGCAGTCGCGGGCATCATTACTGCCGCTCAGGAGGCTCATCAGTTCGATTTTATCGACGCTTTGTTCCAGTGTCCCCAGCCCGACGACGACATCTTCGCGGGTGCTGTCATCATCCTCTTCCTGGGCCATATCCCAGAGCAGAGCCAGCTCTTCGGCCTGCTTACAGGCTTTTTCGATGGGGTCCACGATGGCTTTGAGAGCCTTAAGCTGGGCGACGACCTTTTGGGCCTGTTCGGGATTGTCCCAGAAGCCCGGTTGGGCCATACGGTCGGCGAGTTGGGCTAGTTGAGTGCTTTTGGCGGGGATGTCAAAGGGAGTCCCGGATTTTTACGATCCGGGCCGTAAGATTTTCCAGTTTTCCGGTGACGTCAAAGTTAATATCCATGCGGTCCTTTCCCGGAGCGGCAGCGCCGGCTCCTTATGCTAGTCCAAGGTATAACGGCAGTTACGTCGCCGGTCAAGGGGAGAATTCCCTTGACACGCCCCCGGCGGGAGGCTAGCTTTAAGCAGCGTAGTGTCGTAAAAATATAGATAACAGGACGACCCCAAGCCGGTCCGGGAGGGATGCCGGGAGGTTCAACCATGACAATGAGGCAATTTGGTATGGGCAAACGTATTCTGGCGGCGGTTATCGTATTATCCCTGCTGGGGTTAGCCCCGGCGGCCGGCCAGACGCGACAGGATATCGACCCTATCCGGGCAAAAATCGGGGCACTGGGACCGGGGGATGAAAAGATTATCATGAGCTTTGTGGGGGTACAACTGAACAAAATAGCCACGGCGGTGAATGTCAACGACTTGAACGATTATTACGAAGCCTTTGTGGAAGCCCGCTACAGTTCCGCCCCGCCGGACAGCCCCGCCTGGCTGGCCTATCGGGAAGCCTTTGCCCAGGGCATCAAACAAAACTGGCAAAAGGCCATGACGGCGGCAACGGCGGGTACGGATGCCGCATTGGCACAAAAGGCACGAACGGCTATCGCCATCATTATCGCCCAATACGACCACCCGCTCCTGATAGACGATGTCCTGATTCTGCTCAAAGACAGCCTGCCGCAGGTCCGTTACGGGGCAGCGAAAGGGTTCACCGTGATGAACATCCGTAAACACCTCGATGAAACCTCCGAGGCGCTGGCCGCCGTACAAGCGGGCTTGTCGGGCGCGATGGAGACGGAAACCAACAGCGAAGTCATCGCGCAGATGGCCCAGGCGGGCGGCTTTCCCAATGAACAAGGCATCAATCTGCTCATTAAAGCCCTCCAGACCCAGAGAAAAGCGTATCAGCAATGGTCGCTGACCTGCAACGAAAATGCCGACGCCATGACGCTGCAGCAGGCGATCCAACTGGCAATGAGTCCGGCGTTGTCACAGGGAACCGGTTCCAGCGGCGATCAGCAGAATCCTTTGGCCAATAAACGCGGCGAGCTTTTATACGCCATCGCCGAGTTATACGCCGCCGGCCTGCAGCGTTATGTCAAAGGCGCCCTTTATGTAACCGAAGACGGCACGCCGCTGAGCCTGCTGCCCCAGCGTAACGAATTACAACTGCAATCGCTGCTGATTGACATCGAACGGGAATTGCGCCGCATCTCCTCCAGCCAGCGGCCGCCCCGCATGGCCGCGGCTCTGCAGAAAACAACACCGCAAATGATACGGGCGGAAATGGAGGCCACGTTCGAAGATATCCTGGGCTACGAAGGCGAACTGCAGCGGGCGCTGACTATTTATAAAACGGAAGACGCCTATAAGGCCTTACCGTTGCTGGTTCCTGACCCTTCGGTCAAACTGGTGAATCGGGCGCGGGCTTTGCAAAATCTGATTATTCACGAAGAAAAGAAAAGAGAAACCGCCACCACGCTCCCCGGTATGCCTACCACGCCCCGCCAGCCCCGGCGCTGACATTTATTCATGCTCGATCGTGCGCCACATGCCGGATTATCGAAGCAGAACCCATGAAAATCTGGCAAGGAATACTTGTGGGGGTCATCGGCTTGTCCACCTTGTGGTTCTTTGCGGGCCAAACCACACCCCCGGCGGATTTTAATTTTGCTCAGGCGGATGACATTACGACGCTGGATCCGGCGCGGGTGGCGTGGACGCAGGATGTCCGCATCGCCACGTCCATTTGGGAGGGACTTTACAGCTATCATCCCGTAACCAACGAACCTGTCGCGGCAGTGGCATACTATCCCCCGGATATCAGCGCCGACGGCGTGACCTATACCTTTACACTGCGGCCGGATGCCCGCTGGTCCAACGGCGACGCGGTGACGGCGGATGATTTCATTTATTCCTGGCGGCGCAGCATAGAACCGGGTACGGCCGCCGATTATGCTTTTATCGTGGCGGAAAACATTGCCGGGGCACAGGATTATCAAAACTGGCGTCATGAGGCGGTGCGAACATTAACCCTCCTGAAAGACCTCGCCGATAACAAGGCCATTTCACAGGATGACCGTGACTTCCTTGCCGAATTGAATATAACGGACGCCCCTGCCGCCGACTGGACGAGTATCGCGGACGACTATCGACAAAATCACCTGCGTCAGATGAATGAACGTTTTTCGCGTGTCGGGCTGAAGGGTTTGGATGATCATCATCTGCAAGTGACGCTGCCAAGAAGTATTCCCTATTTCTCTGATTTGATGTCTTTCAGCACTTTTTTACCGGTTCATCGAGCATCCCTTGAGAAGTTGCGGATTGTGGACCCCGAAGACCCCGCCGTGCGTCTAACTTTGTGGACCTATGACAGCCATTGGACCAAACCGGATTACCATAAAGACGGCTATCCGGGTATTATCACCAATGGCCCTTATCGCCTGGCGGAGTGGCGCTTCAAGCAATACCTCCGGCTGGAAGCCAATCCCTGTTACTGGGACCGGGCCAATGTTCATTGCCAAAGCATCAAGTTGCATATAATCCCCGAAGCCAGTACGGCGTTTCTGCAATACGAACGAGGTGAACTGGATTGGCTTAATGACCTGAACCGGCTGAACTTCGCCCCCGCCCTGGTGGAACAGATGAATGCCGGCATTCGCAAAGATATCCATGTGCATCCGGCCTTCGGCACTTATTTTTATTTCTTTAACTGCCGGGAAAAATTTAACGATGGCTCTCCCAATCCATTGGCGGACAGAAGGTTACGCCAGGCATTGACACTGGCCGTCGATAAACAGGCGTTGGTCGATAAGGTTAAAAAAGTGGGTAATCTCCCGGCCTTTACATTTATCCCCCCCGGCAGCATTGCAGGCTACCAGGCTGGCGAAGGCCCCGGCTATAATCCGGAAAAAGCACGTGATTTACTCGCGCAGGCCGGTTTTCCCAACGGCAAGGGATTGAGGGAACTGGTTTTATTATACGACACGCAAAAAGATCATGATAAAACCGCTCAGGCCATCACGGAGATGTGGCGGAATAACTTAGGCATCAAGGTTCGTCTGGAAGGCAAGGAATTAAAAACCTTCGACGAAGACCGCGATAATCAGAATTATATGATCGCCCGCGGAAGCTGGTTTGGCGATTATATGGATCCCACCACGTTTTTGGATATGCTCGTAACCGGCAATGGAAACAATGAATCGGGTTTTTCCTGCCGGGAGTATGACGACCTGATTCATAAGGCGGCGGCCCTGAACGATCCGCAAGAGCGAATGCAACGCCTGTCACAGGCGGAGGATATGATTAATTCCGTCTATTTGCCTGTTATGCCGCTGTATTATTATATCAATTTGACGGCTTTTCGGGAGAATGTCAGGGGAATTGTGCCAAATTTTCGCGACATGCATCCCCTAAAATATTGGGAGATTGCTCAGCAATAACGATTGCCGCCATAAGTACATATTTTACAGATATATATGTTTATTACGGCCAACATGAATACCTTGTTTTACCATTCTGTTATTCCATAAGCATCATAATGACAAACCATAATTTTCATCATTACTTAATTCCGGGGTACTTATCATCCTTGATTCCTGTTATTGGATATGCTAAACTTTGGAAAAGCCTATCATAAGGGCGCTGAATGCCAATATCAGGTGCGTAAGGGCAAGCGGGGATTGGCAGCGCCGAGAGCAAAAGGATAGATGATGGCACAATTGGGAGTACAAACATGACAAATAAAGCACCATCAAGCGAATATCAGGTTCCTCTTCATCGGCAAATTGCCGAGATCATCAGTGAACAAGTCAGCAGCGGGCAACTGCGGCCGGGAGAGAAACTGCCCAGCGAACGACAGATAGCCCAGCGATTTCAGGCGTCACGGGCGACGGTGCGCACGGCCCTGGCTCACCTGGAGCAGGACGGCCTTATCAGCCGTCGCCAGCGCCGCAGCGCCGTAGTGTCTATCCGCCGCGACGTTACGCCTTCGCTGCGCATTGCTTGTACGCATCCGCGTTTACTGCGGGTTTTTGAACGGATGGCCGAAATGCATCTGCTGCCGGCGCGGTCGCAGGTGTTTTTCTGGAGTCCAACGTACAGTCAGGGCGGCCAGCTTGCCGCACGGGCGGCCACCGAGGCGGATTTACTCATTTGCCCACTGGATTACGCCCGTTGTTTCACCGGCCGCAAAGAATATGTAATTAACCCGCCGGACAATCTGACAGGTGAAATCGGCATCAATGAAACATTGATTAAGATATGCCGCCATGACGGCGAAATGACGGTTATGCCGCTAAGCTTTTCTCCCCTGGTGCTTTACGCCAACCGCCACATCTTTTCACGACGGCAGGTGGATTGGCCTGCCGGCAATCTGCCCCTGTCTTTTATACCTCAGTCGGCACGGCGTCTGACGGGTGAAGATGGTTTTGGCCTGCAAATCCAGCCTGTTTTCAGCCATTTGACGGCGTGGTGGAACATGTTCGGCGTAAATCTTTATACGCCGGAAGGACGTTTATCCGTCGGCCAGCCGGGGTTTGCCGATGCGCTTCAGACCCTTCACCGTCTGCTGCATGAAGACCGGGCCATCGCCTTATTGCCACGGCTGGAAATGCTTAACCTTTTCGCTCAGGGTCGCTGCGCCATGACGCTGGATGGACAGGAAAGCTACGATTCTTATAGCCAGTCATTGGGCGACGCCCTGGCTTTGGCCCCCCTGCCCGGCTCTCACGGCGTTTTGCAGGGCTGCGTCGCGGTGATGCTCGGCGGGAAAGATCACCCGCAGGGGCCGCTGATGGATGCATTGCGCAATATACTGGGGCCGGGCACGCAGCGGAGTCTGATGCGCTGCGGCGGCGGTCTGCCGGTGCGGGAGGATTTGCTCAATATTGAATCCCTGACGTCTCTGGGGTTAACCGAGCCTCATGCCCGGTTGTTCCTGCAGGAACTGCATCGGGCGGACGTATCGAATTTACCCCATGATGCGGCCTACCATAGCAAGCTGGATGAACTCTTTATGGAGTTCTGGCTGGGGCTGGACCGGCTGGAAAATATCCAGCGCCGTCTCCGCGAAATAGCCTGAAAATCTACCGATTTACCGATTTCTTTCATCGCTAATCGCGGTAAATCGGCACAAAGAAGGTGTGGTCCCTTTATTAGAAGTCCTTGACAGACGGGGGAGATTTTCTATAATATCCCCAAACTAAAGGCGTTAGCGATACGGCCGACAGCCGGCCGGACACGGAGGATTGCCATGCGTTTGACAGGATGTAAGCGGTGTTGGATTGTTGTGTTTTTATTGTTGGTCCCGATGCTGCTTTGGGCCGAAACAGCCAACCCGATTGTGCGATTGGAAACCAGTATGGGGGATATCTATCTGGAACTCTTCACGGAAGACGCTCCGGTTACCGTGGAGAATTTTCTAAGTTATGTCAACCGTGATTTCTATGACGGCTTGGTTTTTCATCGGGTAATAGATGATTTTGTTATTCAGTCGGGAGCTTATGATGAAAATCTTGTGGATTATCATAGTTATGATCCAAACGATATAAATGATCCCAACTACCCTATTATCAACGAAAGTAATAATGGCTTAAAAAACATACGCGGCACTTTAGCTATGGCCCTTGTCGGCGGCGATCCAAACTCGGGCACCTCACAGTTCTACATCAATCTTGTAACCAATTCCCACCTTGATTATACTACCGGTAATCCCATGCATACCGTATTCGGCGACGTACTTGTCGGTATGGCCGTGGTCGATGCCATCAGCGATGTGGCCACCAGCGCGCAAGGCGGTATGAGTAATGTTCCCGTAACGCCGGTTTATATCCATGAGGCGGTGGAACTGGATCCGAATAATGTCGATGTGCTGGAGATACAAAGCCTGCAGGTGACGGCCGGAGTTTATGGCGGGCTGGACAGTTTCGTGCTGCGGACACAGCAGGGGCTGACGGCGGCCAACTGGCAGGCGAGTGAAAGTTTGACGGTGCATCTGGGCGATTTTACGCAAACGCTCAGTCTGGCGGATTTCCGGGCGATAGGAACCAGCGGCCTGTATATCTATCAGCACACAGCGCCGGGCATTACGCTGGTATTGGCTAACCTCAGCACGGGAACCCTGCTGATGATGGGCCGACAAGTCGATTTAACCGGGCTAAGGGAACCGGTGGAAACAAATATTACCGTGGGTAATTATATCGCCCTGGGCGAGGCCGACCGCGAAGTTATCAATGGCGGCGCGGGCGTCCCCTTTAGTCTGCTTCAGGGCGTCGAGGACGCCCTGCGGGTGGATCGCTTCGTTCACATCAACAGCGCCGGCACTTACTACCTGCTTCTCTCCGGCTCTATCGCCACGGCCCTGGATTCGGCGGAGGTGGATTTGACAGAGTTGACTCCTTCCAAACCTATGAAGGTCACCTGGACAACCAATAATACCTCGTCATTATCAGCGTTTTATCGCGTCGGCTCAGGAAATTATTTTCGCCACGACTGGTCAACCAAGGTGGCATGGGCGTGGTTTAACCTTGACAGCGGCCGCTTCTTTATTTTCAGCGACAATGCCAGTGCGGTTTCCACCACTATGAAGCTGACCATCAGTTTTAAACTGGACGATTACAGCTTCGAGCAAACCGCGACCATTCGTTAAACCGTTTTAAGCGTATATGCGAAAGGATGATATATTCATGCAAACACGCACCGGCGTTACCGGTTCCCTTCATCATCGGGCAACCCAACGATTTATAGGGGGAATTTTCGTTTTATGCACCTGGGCGATACCTTTCACCCAGGGACAATCAGCGGATATACCGGGCCTGACCAATACGGCCCCTGTCACCGAACGCATCTTCACCGAAGACAAAATTACACCGGTGCAGCTCACCCTCATGGAATGCCTGCACCGGGCGTTGGCTAATAATCTGGAGCTTCGTATTGACAGCTACACGCCGGCCATTCGCATGGCGGATGTCGTGGAGGCGGAAGCCGCTTTCGACGCGGTGCTGTTCGGCTCCGCGCAGGCGGATATTCTGGACGAAACCCGCATCAATCCTTTCACTTCGACCACAACGGTGACGGGAGGCACACCGGACGATAACACCACCATTAATATTCCGTATCCGACCAATCCCTTCGTAAACACCCACGATTATAATTATCAGATGGGCCTGAGAAAGCGGCTGCCCACCGGTGCTGTGGTAGAGTTGGCCGAAGGCCTGCGGCGTTTCCGTGATTTTCGCGATTACACGGATCAGTACTATTATAATCCTTATCACGAATATACGCTGAGTCTGCAAGTCCGCCAACCCCTGCTGCGGGACTTCGGCCTGGACTTTAACCGGGCCGGCATTAATGCCGCCCGCAATTCCTATCAGGTCGGCCGCCAGCAGTTTGAACTGAGCGTCATTGACACCGTCAGCCAGGTGGAGAAGCAATACTGGCAGCTTGTATTATTGCGGCAGCGGGTGCGCATTTATGAAAATCTCGTGGCGCAGGCGGAACTGACCCAACAGCGGCTGGACTACCGGCGCGACCTGGAGGCATCCGCCCTGCTGGTGCATCGTGTGAAGGGCTTGCTGGAACGCGCCCGCGCCAACCTGCTGTCGGCGCGTAACGATTTGCTTCAGCATCAGCAGCTATTGCTCAATTCGCTCAACGATCCCACCCTGCCGCAGGATAAGCCCTGGGAAATTGTCCCGCTGGATGCTCCCTCCAACCGGCTTTATGAAATCGATTCGGCCGAGGCTATCGACCGCGCCCTGCACCTGCGGCCGGAAGTCATCGCCCAGAAACTCCGCCTTGACACCGCGGGCATTGTGGTTGGAGCGCAGAAAAATCAGTTGCTGCCGCGGCTGGATGTTTTCGCCCGGCAGGAACTTACCGGGGCCGGCGGCAATGCCTCGTCAGCCTGGCGCGAGCAAAACGGCGGCGACCTGCTTAACTACAGCACCGGCGTCAGCTTCGAAATGCCGCTAGGCGGCAACCGTGCAGCGCGAGCCGCCGTCATTCGGGCGGAAAACGAGTATCAGCAGGAAATCACCCGCCTGGAAAGCATTCGCCAGCAGGTTGTAGCCGATGTCAACATCGCCCTGCAGGAGTTGGAGCTTTCCTTTGAGGAAATTGCCGTCCGCCGCAGCGCCGCCCAGGCCGAAGCCGACACGTTATCGGCGTATCTGGTGCAGGAAGAAGCAGGCATCGCCATCACCGCCGGCTATCTCGACCGCCAGATCGACGCTCAGGAACGTCTGGCCTCCTCTCAGGTCACCGCCGCCCAGAGCCTCTTCCGCTATAATACGGCCATCACCGCCGCACAACGTGCCCAGGGTGTTATCCTCCATTACAACAATATCAAGCTCCAGGAGGAGTCGTCTTTCGGGTCAAGAACCACCGTTTCCGACACCGCCGTTATAACGGATTAATCCGGCGCGATGTCGGCAGCGCCGGCGACATGAAGGCCGGCCGGACTCTGGCTATGCTTGATATTGAATGCCCCGATTCTGTAAATCGCCTCCGCAACGTATCGGGATTTAACCGGCATCATGCTCCGCGGACCGGTGTTTCTGGTCGCGGTTCAGATCGCTGGGCAACTGTTCGATATCGGCCGAAAGGGCATGAGCCACAGCCTTGGCTGGCTCCTCCTCGGTCAGCGGAAAGATATAGATCGACTTAAAAGCGGCCTCCTGCTCGATGCGAACCAGTTTCATGCGGATCAGTTCCAGCAGGGCCAGAAACAGGCCCACCATCTCCGTGCGATTCTTGCGGCCGCGGAAGACCGACTCAAAGGTCAGTGATTTTTCCCGCTGGGCGCGGTCGAGAATATCCGCCTCATAGACATCCACGGGCGTATCATCCTCGAAAACCTGATGGCCCCGCTGGCTGGCCAGCGTCGCCTGCATCAGACGGCTGAACGCCTCGAACAAATCCCACACCTGCACGCCTTCGAGGTCCAGTTCCTGTTCGCGTTTTCTGGCTTCATCCCGCAGGCGATCCAAGTCCGCCTGAGAACGGCCGTAACGCAGGGCCTGCAAATCGGCGGCGTCTTTAAGCTCCCCGGCGGCGTCCTTGAACTTTTTATACTCCAAAAGCTGCCGCACCAGTTCCAGACGCGGGTCGCCCAGGTCGTCGGCGG
>CAZOCV010000022.1:5378-13122 GCA_964578395.1 uncultured Pirellulales bacterium | reverse complement strand
TAGATATCCAGGTTGACGCGATAATCCGGCATGGGCTTTTAATATTAGCCACTGATGACACTGATTAAAATAGAATTAAGAAGATAGAAGCCAGAAGCTAGAATAAAAGATGTCATTCCCACAAAAGCGAGAATCCACTTTTCGTTGCGAATGAATCCAAAAGACATCATTAATGACTTATTCTGGATTCTTACTTCTAAATTCTGGATTCTATTCCTTTTATCCGTGTTAATCAGTGAAATCTGTGGCTAAATGATAACCTTTCAATTATTTTGTATGTTTCGCTGTCACGATACCTGTCGCGCTGCGGACCTTTTCCATGAGTTCCTGGGCGATGGCGCGGGCCTTTTGGCCGCCGGTGCGGAGTACATCTTCGACGTAATCGCTGTCCTTGACCAGTTGTTCGTAACGGGCGCGGAGCGGGCCGAGCAGTTCGTCGAGCAGTTCAACGAGCCGCTTCTTGACGTCACCGTAGCCCGTACCGCCTTTCGTATAACGCTCCCGCCACTGGGAAAGTTCCTCATTCGACGCCACCAGCGTCAGCAGGGCGAACAGGATACACTTTTCCGGGTCTTTAGGCTCTTCGACGGGCGTGGAGTCGGTTTGGATCCGCATAACCTTCTTTTTCATCGCCCCGGCCGGCTCGAAAAGTTCCAGCGTGTTGCCGTAACTTTTGCTCATCTTGCGGCCATCAAGGCCCGGCACGACGGCGACGCTGGACAGGATATACGGCTCCGGCAGCGTCAGCACCTCGCCATAGGCGGCATTGAACTTCAGAGCGATATCCCGCGTTACCTCGACGTGCTGCTTCTGGTCCTGGCCGACGGGCACGAGGTTGCTGCTGAACATGAGAATATCCGCCGCCTGCAAGACCGGGTAGGCAAAAAGCCCGTGGTTGGGCGAAAGCCCCTGGCCGATTTTGTCCTTATAGCTGACGCACTTCTGCAGGAGGCTCATGGGCGTCACGCACGACAAAATCCAACATAGCTCCGTCACTTCCGGCACATCGCTCTGGCGAAACAGAAGCGACCGCTTCGGGTCCAGACCCACCGCCAGAAATCCCCGTGCGACTTCCAGCGTATAGTCCCTCAGGTCCGGGCCTTTCCGCACGCTGGTAAGCGAATGGTAATTGGCCAGAAAGTAAAAACATTCCTCGCCCTTCTCCTGCAGGGCCAGATACTGCCGCATCGCCCCGAAGTAGTTGCCGATATGCAACTTACCGGAGGTCTGTATCCCGGACAAAACTCGCATGATGCCGTTCCTTTGTCTGTAACACCTTTACCATCAAAACCTTGCAACGAGGATACCACCCGCCCTTCCCCCCGTCAAGGGGACAAGCCCACATTTAACCGCAGGTATTCCGCCACCCAACCGGCTCAACTATCGACCGCCGCAACGTCGGGCACGGTCGTAAAACGGGTTATGGCCCGCCATTAGGTTTTGCCCCACTCCCACCTGGTGATTAGGGGCCTCCGAAGGATGCGCGGTTCCTATGTATGCGCGCGGGGAACAAAAGGAGACTATGATCCCGCCAGGTAGTTTCCGTAGCCGACGATAAGAGTCGAGGCGATCAGGATGACAATGCCCAGGAATATCCATAGGTGGATTTTCGTGCTGGCGCCTTTCCACTCCTTGAAGGCCAGGCCCCAAAGATTGCTGAAAATAATAATGAAGGCCATGTGCAGCGTCCAGCCGGCGTAACTGTATTTATCGCCGAGTTTGGATGACCCCATGCCGTAGAAAAAGAACTGCAGATACCAGATAATCCCGCCGGCGAAGGCCCAGAAGTAGTTAAGCACAAGTCGGGGATTGCGGGCGTACTCATAGAGGCTGCGGTTTTTGGCGTTGAGCAGCAGACACCACACCGCGTTGACCACGAAACCGCCGGTCATGGCAAAGATGTAAATGGAGTTGTACTTCCATAAGTCATCACCCCCGGCGTCCACCACGGCCTGAGCGATGGGCTTGCCCGCCTGGATGGCGAACGCCATGCACGCGCTCATCAGGCCGGCGAACACCGCGACCACCAGCCCCTTCTTGAGGGCGAACTCCTTGATGGCGGCCTTCTTTTGTTCGGCGGTCATCTGTTTTTCCTTCAAGACGCCGGCGTAGCCGCATACCGCAATGCCCAGCAAGCAGACAATCACCCCCGCCAGTACGGCCAGGCTCGATGGGGTGGCGAAAAGCGACCGCACGCCGTCACTGTAAATGGGCGGAATAACCGTGCCGAACGCCGCGCAGAAGCCCAGCGCTGTGGCGTAGCCCAGCGACAGGCCCAGATAGCGCATGCTCAGGCCGAAGGTCAATCCGCCGATGCCCCATAATGCGCCAAAGAAGAACGCCCAAAGCATGCTGGGCGTAGGCGCAGCGCCGATGGCTTTGATGAGCACGGCCGGCGTGATGGTCCAGGCGGCCAGCAGGGTGGGCATGATGACCCAGGAGGCGAACCCCTGGCAGAGCCAGTAGGTCTCCCAGGACCAGCCTTTGACCTTTTTGTTGGGCAAGTAAAAACTCGCCGCCGCCAAACCGCCGATGGCGTGAAGAATAATGCCTAGCCAGACATTCATGGTTGGCTCCTGTTCATAGGGGTAGTCTCTATCGCGCGGGAATCAACTCTCGCACCATGTTTTCAATAAAAACTCGATTCGTACGCCTGATCGTACATCGCCACGATGTTTTCCGGCGGCACGCCGAACTGGATGTTGTGGACATTATTGAACACGTAGCCGCCGCCGGGCTTGAAGATTTCGATGTTCTTGCGCACTTCTTCGCGCACCACCTCGGGCGTCGCCACCGGCAGGATGTGCTGCGCGTCGATGCCGCCGCCCCAGAAAACGATGTCCTTGCCGAACTGCTTTTTCAGTCCCACCGGCTCCATATCCCTGCAGCAGGTCTGCACGGGGTTGATGATATCGATGCCGTTATCGACCAGTTCGGGGATATACACGGTGCAGTTGCCGCAGGTGTGGTACCAGGTTTTCGCCCTTGTCAGCGAGCGCACGTGCTGAACGAGTTCTTTCTGGCGAGGCTTGACCACCTTTTTGTAGAACTTCGGACTGAACAGCGGCCCATCCTGTCCGGCCAGGTCGTCGCCCATCATCACCACGTCGATCAGGTCGCCCACCTCGGCCATGAAGCCGGTATAATAGTCCTTCCAGAACTGCATGATGCGGTCCAGCAGCGCCGCGCAAAATTCGGGGTTCAAACCCGTGTCGCAGTACCATTGCTCCAGGCCGCGCATATACCAGGCGTTTTCATAGATAACCCCGCCGATGCCGGTGCTGATGGCATAGGGCGTTTCCTTGCGTAATTCCTGTGCCTTTTTCCGCAGCCCGGCGAACCGCGACGGGTCGTTGCCCTTGGGGAAGGGATAGTCAGCAATATCGTCGATGGTGGCGTTGGCCAGCGGATGGTGGGTGATGTCCATGTAGAGCATCTGATCGTCGGGCATGGACCAGACCACGCCGAACTCGTCGGTCAGCTCGTGCCAGAGCCGCCCGTTGCGGGTGACCTGTTTGACCGTCGCGTCGAAGCCGTCGGGCGCGCCGGCGCAGATGTAACGAACATCGATATGGAACCGCTCCAGCACCGTCTCGCTGGGCACGGCAAGCTGCTGGACGGGATCAAGCGTCCGAATCTCCTCATTCAATCCCAAATGCTTGATCAAATCGGCATAAGCCCGGCGATGAATGCCCGTCTGAAATCCACCCAGGTCCAGGGGCACGCGATCCGGCTCCTGATGATTCAAGGCAACGTTAAGCCGTTCCCGCGGCGTCATGGTTTCTTTCATGTTATACCTTTCTTTCAAGCCACCTGTTATTGACGTTTATGCAATACCTTTGTTTCATAATTCTCAATGTCCTGGAGCCAGGCCGCCCCGACAGGAACCGCCTGTTGCAGGCAGTAGTAATCCCATACGGCCGCATGAGGCATGGTCTTTAATTCCTCCAATAGCGCCAGTCGCCGCGTGTAATCGCCGGCATTTTCCGCTTCCCGCAGGGCGTGGGTCGGCTCCAACAACGCCATCAGCAGCGCTTTAAGCATGGCCCGCGTGCCGATGGTCCAGGCGGCGATGCGGTTGATGCTGGCGTCGAAGAAATCCAACCCGATATGAATGCGGCCCAACTGCCCCGAACGGATAATCTCCTGGGCAATCGCCAGCAGTTCATCATTAAGAATCACGACGTGATCGCTATCCCAGCGCACCGGCCGACTCACATGCAGCAGCACTTCCGGCACAAATTGCAGCACGGCGGAAAGCTTGTCGGAAATAACCTCCGTGGGATGAAAATGTCCCGCATCCAGACACAGCAGCTTCCGGCGCGACACCGCGTAACCCAAGTAAAACTCATGCGACCCCACGGTATAGCTTTCCGCCCCGATGCCGAAAAGTTTGGATTCCACCGCGTCAAGAACACAGGCCGTATCCAGTTTTTCGGCGAAAATCGTATCCAACGCTTCCATCAGCCGTTGGCGCGGCGCCTGGCGGTCCACGGGGATATCCTTAAATCCATCAGGAATCCAGAAATTAACCACACTGGGACTTTCAAGCTGCCTGCCCATCGCCGCGGCTATCGTACGGCAGGCCTTGCCATGTTCGATCCAGAAATTACGAATGCTTGCATCCGGATGACTCAGCGTGAAGCCATCAGCAGCCTTGGGATGCGAAAAATACGTCGGATTAAAATCCATCCCCAACCCATTAACTTTTGCCCAGTCGATCCAGCTCTGAAATTGCTCCACCGTAATCTCATCGCGATCCACCGCCTTGCCGCCGTGGTCCAGATAACACGCATGCAAATTCAACCGATGGCGGCCGGGAATCAGCTTTAACGCCTGTTCGATGTCGCTGCGCAGTTCATCAATGGTCCGTGCCGCTCCCGGATAATTCCCCGTCGCCTGAATTCCGCCGTCCAGCTTGGCGTCGGCCCGCTCGAACCCGCGCACATCATCCCCCTGCCAGCAGTGCATCGAAATGGCGATTTGCCCCAGCGCCTTTAGCGCCGCCTCGGTATCGACGCCCCACGCCCCGTAAGCCTCCCGCGCCAGTTGATAGGCCTTTTCGATATTCGTCTTGTTTGCCATAAGATTCATCCTTTATTTGAGCAATGCGCTGCGATACGACTCCGCCTCCCAATCCTCGATAAAATGATACGCCCGCGGCGACATGAACTTTACCCCGCCAAACGCCTGAGCCAACTGCGCAATCAACGCTCCATCCCGACACATCGCCAATGCCAGTTCCGCCCGCATCGGCGTCGATCCCCATCCCGCAATCACATCCTCCCAGATAATCACCCGCGGCGCATAACCCTGTTGACCTTTAAACTCCGCCACCGACTCCGCCGTCGGTTCCCCCACCAACGGAAACGTCTTGGCGTACACAATATGGTCCGGCGTCAACGGTCCTCGCGCATACGTGAACCGTCCGCTCACCGCCAGAGACGCCAATCCCTCCTCGGCAAATAATGACTTAATCCGCTCGAGCACCTCATCCACGCGCTGCGCCGTCGGCGTCTCATCAACCGGCAACTCCAGTGAAACGCCCGCCTTTTGATATTCACCCTTCAACGTATCAAGCATCTGGCCATAGAGCCGATCAATCTCCTCCGGCGTATCCCCGGCCACAATGACCCCATGATTCTGCAAAAACAGTACCGACGGCTCTCGCCCCACGCGCCGAACATACGCCGCCACCGCCTCACGCACCTGAATACACAACGTATAGCCCGGATCGATATAATCCAGCCACAATGCTCCCGGAAACAACCGCCGCGCCACATCCCGGCCGTCTTTGGCGCAGGTCAGTCCGTTCACCATCGCCGGATGCGTATGCACCACAAATCGCGCATGAAGCGAATCATGCAGCGGCGTCTCCACCGACGGCCGCAGCGACGGCGCCGAATTCGACGCCCCCGCCATTGTCTCCCGCACCAGCGCCTCCCGTTGGGTCCAGTCCTCACCCGGCGTCATCTCGTAGAGTTTTCTCAAGCGGCCTCGATCAATTTCCGCAAACGACTCCGGCGTCATCTCCTTCAGAAACATCCCCGACGGCTTTACCCACAATACCAACTCATTTTTTGCCGATATATTCCCGCCTCCGCCCAGAACGTAAGCGTTCGTCCCGTACCGTTGGGCTAGTTCGGTAAGCTGATTTAACAAAACGTCTTTATCAAAACAATTCATACATGTCCTGATTCTGGTAATTGTTACACTACGCTGAACGCCTGCCGAAAACGGTCCCATTTTTCGGTCTGTTGCGGCGTAAACGTCTTCGTTGGGAATGACCGGGCGATGCACGCCCGCCCCTCGGCCACATCCTCAAAAACGCCATCCGCCATCGCCTGCACCAGCACATTGCCTAGAACCGTTGCCTCTACCGGCCCGACGACAACCTGCTTGCCGGTGGCGTCGGCGGTAAATTGATTCAACAAATCATTTTGCGACCCGCCGCCCACAATATGCACCACCTCAATGTCTTGCCCCGTCAGATTCTTAATCCGCGCCAGCGTCTGGCCATATTTCACCGCCAGGCTTTCGAGAATGACACGGGTTAACTGTCCCTGGTCCTCGATTTTCCCCTGTCCGTGGGTGCGCAGATAATGGTTTATTTTTTCCGGCATTTGTCCGTCGGCAAGAAAAATGCTCTGATCAACATCGACATAGGCCCGAAAAGACTGCGCCCGGCTCGCCATTTCGGTCAAAGCGGCATAATCCATGTCACACCCTTCCGAAAACCACTGTTGCCGACATTGTTGCAGGGGCCAAAGCCCCATAATGTTCTTTAACAAGCGAACGGTTTGAGAGACGCCGCCTTCATTAGTGAAATCATAACGAAATGTCTGTTGATTGATGAGGGGCTGGTCCAATTCCACCCCCATCAGGCTCCAGGTGCCGCTGGAGAGATACGCCCAATGCGGCTGCTGCTCCACCACGGGCACGCCGGCCACCGCCGAAGCGGTATCATGACAACCCACCGCCGCCATGGGCAGACAAAGACAGCCGCATTCACGGGCCACATCCTTTTTCAATCGTCCGGTAAATACGCCGGGCCGTTTAATCACAGGCAATAGTTTCGGAGAAATGTTAAAAGCCTGCAAAATCGGCCCTGACCAGGCTCCCGTGTGCATATCCATCATCTGGGACGTGCTGGCGATGGTATATTCGGCAAAAATCTCCCCGGTAAGATAATACATCAGCAGGTTGGGCATAAACAGCAGCGATTCGGCTTTGGCCAGCACGTCGGGTTGATGATGCTGATAGGCCATAAGCTGATAAAGCGTATTAAAGGGCAGAAACTGATTGCCCGTATGCTGATAGATTTTATCCCGCGGCATGATTGCGGCGGCATTTTCCATCATTGCCATATTTCTGGCGTCGCGATAATGCCAGGGATTCTCCAGCAAATCGCCGTTGGCGTCAATCAAACCGAAATCCACACCCCAGGTGTCAATGCCTATGCTGCGTATATCGCCGCCGAGGCCGGCCGCCTGGCGAATGCCTTCCTTAACCTCAGACAGAAGATAGGCAAAATCCCATTTCAAGGAATTTTCTTTTTTTATGGGGGTGTTGGCAAAACGATGCACTTCCTGTAAGGCAATGCTGCCGTCCTGCAGCGAAGCCAGCATAACACGGCCGCTTTCAGCGCCTAAATCAATCGCCATATATTTCCGTATGGTCATGATGCGCCTTTTCCCGTAACGGCCAGAAATTCTTCTTCGGCCTGTTTGTTCCACCGGCCTTT
>CAZOCV010000022.1:0-5278 GCA_964578395.1 uncultured Pirellulales bacterium | reverse complement strand
AAATCGTGCGAATCACGTGCATCTGTCCCATCGGCCCGCCGGCGCCCATAATCAGCACCGCATCTTCATCCGTGATCTCGCCGTTATCGGGGATCCGGCGGTATGAATCGGCGGGATTATCACCGGTTGTGCCGATATAACGCACTCCCGCGTAGTGAATTCGTCCCAGTGAAATCGATACGTTTTCGGAAATTTTTTGACCGGCCAGCACAATATTCAACATGCCGCCTTGGGCCAAACGGTCGTCGAGAATTTCTATGGTTTCTTTTTCCGCGCCAAAATAGATAATGTCATCATAATCACCGCGGGGCAATGCCGTCAAATTTTGATACCGCGCCGGAGGAGAGGGAAACAGCTTGCTCATCGCGGCATACTGAGCTTCTTCATGGCAGATAATATCAATGACGGCAGAATGCTCACCCCCGGCAAAACACTCCCCCAGCCTGCTGACATTACACCCTTTTTCCGCCATTATCAGCAGGCGGCCGCCGCCGCGGAGGTTCTTGCGTTCGGGAGTAATATAGGAACTTTCCACACATGCCCACGGTTCGGCCAGAGCAATCGCCGAAGCGCTAAGGGCATCATCAACAGGAATAAGAAAACTCTCCTGGGTCTCAGGCTCGACGATGACCCGCTCGTCCATCAGCACATACTGCTGCAGCGCTCCTTCGAAATTATAACCAAACGAACCATTGGAATTTTTTGTTTTCAGCCACCGATAATCGGTTTGCACCAGGACGCGCTGGCCGACATGATGATGGCGCACCTTCTCCCCGACGGCAACGATACGGCAGCAGGCTTCATGGCCGGGAACGGTTGTCTGGCTTGCGGGCCGATAGGAAGGTACTTCCGCCAAAACGCCGAAATCAATCCCTTCCACGATGTCGCCTTTGCGGGGATGCCGGTCAAACTGTTTAAGCAGTTTCAAATCGGAAAAACACAATCCTACCGCTTCGACACGAGCGACAATCTGATAGGGTCCGGCCGGATATATGCACTTGGCAGGATTGATCCGCAGTTGATCGGGACCGGTCAATTCCAAGGCGGATTGAAGTTCTGGTAATGTCTGATTCATAATCACCATTAATGCAGCATAACCTGGCCGCCGGTAACGGCAAGGGCCTGGCCGGTTTCGTAGCGCTGTTCAATAAGATAATAAATCGCCGTCATAACATCCGCTGCCGTGCAGCCGCGTTTCATCGGAACCTTATCCTCATAGGCCCGGCGCACCTCCTCGATGGTTTTGGCTCCGGGAACCTTACCGCTGCGCAGATATTGGACCAACAAGCCATTTTGCGGATCGGACCATAACGGCCCATCAAAAAAATTGCCCGGACATACGGCATTGACCTTGATGCCGTCTTCGACCAGTTCCAGGGCGAAGGACTGGGTCAGGCCGATACCTCCGAATTTACCGCCCGCATAGGCGAAATTGCGATTAGAGCCTTGCAGGCCGGATTTGGAATTTATCTGGATGATATCGCTCATATAGTAAGGATCTATATGATGCTGAAGGGCGAGAATCGGCGCTATCGCCTGAACGCACAAATAATAACCTTTGTAATTTACCGCGGTGACGAGGTCGAAATCCTTTTCCGGCTGAGTTTTCACGCTTTCGGCTTTGAGTACCCCGGCATTGGAAATCAGGACATCCAGCCCGCCGTAATAATTCACGGTCGCGGCAACGGCCTGACGCACAGATGCGGCACTGGTCACATCCATAGCCGCCGCTAATGCACTATTGGGACCGTGGTTTTGGTTCAGCGCTGCAGCTTCGCGCTGCGCCTGATCGAAATTAATATCGCCCAAAACCACACAGGCGCCTTCGGCCGCCAGGGACCGTGCTATTTCCAGGCCAAATCCCTGCGCCCCGCCCGTCACTAATGCCACTTTGCCGGCAACCCGGCCCGACCTGCGCGGAGAATAAATAACTTCATACGCGCCGATGTTTTCGATATGTATGTAATTAAACCGGCGGAGAGAATTTTGTATGCTCTCTTTAATGATACGAATAACTTCATCCGTCCCTGCCGCAGACGGCAATGCCATATTCAAAGAATCATTGCTTTTGAGTTGTTCTGGGGCCATCCAACGAATTACCGGATGACGACCATCCTGCACAAGAAGCATCCGCAGCATGGGGGCAATCATTATTTTATCTAAAGATGGCTGGCTCATATCGATACCGTTAATTAAAACACAGTGTCTTTTGATAGGCGCTGATTACGTTTGCGCCCAGACGGAAAAAATACGCGATACGATCTTCGGGGTTGGCGAATGCCGGATTGGGTTGGCCCGCCTCATCGACATAGCCCATTTCTCCTCGCGCTGTGAGATATTGATGGGCCGCTGCAACGCAGGCGCCTTCCCAGAATAATGCACGCAAATCCTCCGGCATCTCCGCTCCGTGGCGGCATTGAGGAAGCATATCAGATAGGATCATGGTATTGTGTTCCGTACCGGCCAGCACCGCCATACCTGCTTCACGAACAGCCGTAACATAGTCCCTGAGGACTTCAATGTTGTTGCGCGGAGTGATAAATTCGGCCATCGCATAGTGATGGCGATGTAAGTTGTCTATTAATATGTCGGGGGTCGCTTCAAATTCACAAAGAGTCTCGGCTCCGTCGGCCAGAATCGGGTAACAGGGAATACCGCCAAGCTGGCCGATGAGTTCTCGCGCCTGCGCCAGACTGACAAACATTTCCTCGACATAGCCGGGCTTGCCCCTTTTCATCAGGTGCGTGCGCAACGCCTGCTGGCATGACGCGGCATCTTCGCTATCTATAGCGGCATCTGCTGCCAATATGTCCTGTAATACTGTTTGGCGTTTGTTACCTGTAAAAAAATGAAATAAAATCTCCTGAAAAGCCCTGGCGACATGCCGCTCCTGCAAAACTATTGTGTCAGGCTCGCATTCATACTCTCGAGCGAGATTATGCCGTAACGTTGCCTCATCAAGATTTGCCTGGACGCCATGCCGTGCAAATACCGCAGCGATTTTCTCCATCATCGCCGCTATTCGCCGCTGATCATTTTCCCGAATCAAATGCAATATCTTTTGTGCCCCCGCGGACGGCGCATCGAAACAGGTAATGCCTTTGCCGCCGATATAATATCTGCCCGGATTCGCCGGATCGTTCACGCGCATTCCCTCCAACTGCATGGTTTTATCCAGGGCAATAATTTCTGTATTAAACAAAGGGAAAATTCCTTTGTTTTGCGTCCGTCGGGCGAAGGAACGATAAACATGATAATCGTAATAATTATCCGCCCCTAAAACCTGCAGATGGCTCTGCGCGGCCAGAGTAACCGCCTGCGCAACGGAGGTGAAGGCCGAATAATTGGGCGGCAGATGCACATGCGTATTGACCAACCCCGGATTGCCAACCACAGCGGCATCCGGCGCGGCCTCCAGGTTAACCAGAAAATCCGTGGTTTTTTTCACAAATCTCTCAACGCATTTCCACCAGAGAATAAGGATTCTCCAGCATTTCCTTGAGTTCCTGGAGAAATTTTGCCGCCGCAACGCCGTCGATGACGCGATGATCCGAACTGAGCACCATCGTCATGGCCTTACCGGCAACGATACTTCCTTGCACAACCTTAAAATGATCGCGGATGCTCCCCACCGCCAAAATAGCCGACTCGGGCGGGTTGATAATTGCGGAAAATTCCTCCACGCCAAACATCCCCAGATTGGTAATGGTAAATATCCCCTGCCCTACGCCTTCCAAACGGCCGCTGCGGGCGTTTTCCGCCAGTCTTCGGCTGGCCTCCGCCATTTCCTTCAATGACAGCTTATCCGCATTCATCAGAACCGGAACCGTTAATCCCTCGTCCGTTCCCACCGCAATACCAATGTTCACCTCTGAAAAAGCCACCAGTTGATTGTCACGATATTGTTGCAAAAACGCGGGAAATTTTTTCAGCGCCCGGGCACACGCCAGTACGATAAAATCATTCACCGTGCAGCGAAACTGCATTTTCACACGGGAATACAGATTATAAAACTCCTCGGCATTAATCGTGCATTTTGCGTAAAAATGAGGAATATTCTGCTTGGAATAAAGCAAATTCTGTGCAATCGCTTTGCGCATCCTGCTGATCGGAACCGCCTGCGGCCCTGCCGCCGCACGGGGGACGAACGCCTCTATATCGGCGGTGACGATTCTTCCCTTCGGCCCCGAACCGTGAATAGCTGATAAATCAATATTTTTTTTCTGTGCCAGACGCCGTGCCGCCGGAGACACACGAATTTGCGCATGACCATTCGCCGCTGTTGGGGCTAATTGACCGGGCAATGAAATAGTGCTTTGCGCCGCAGCGCGGATAGCCGCGGCTTGAACCGTTTTTACTTCGGAACCCTGCCCGGCCAGATAGGCCTCCACGTCGGCGTCATTCTCGGCCAGAAACCCCACGGGCGATTTGACGGCTATTGTTTGACCCGCCTTTACCATTATTCGGGCCAGACGCCCCGCATCGGTCGCCTCAACATTCATGGTCGCTTTATCGGTTTCAATCTCAAAAAGCTCCTGGCCGACCTCTATACGGTCCCCTTCTTTTACCCGCCAGGAAAGGATGGTTCCTTCTTCCATGGTTTGCCCCGCCTGCGGCATCAGAACGGGAATCACCTCTTTTTTGTGCGTTGTTTGCGACATTTGCTTTTATTCCTTTTAACACGAAATAGTGCAAAAGTACATAAACTCAACCCATCAAATCACATAAAATTATATATAAAAAAGACTTAAGTGCAATAATCAGGTCAAACCTTAAATATATAACCTTTTCCTTCTACTTAGATACCTTAAATTCAATCATTTTTCAAGCATAATATATGTAATATTTTATTGATATTTATGCTCATTTGTGATTGAATACTATCTGAAAAGACTTATGTGTATTTTTAGTTACAAAATATGAATTCTGTAAAGCAGCAGCGAAACGACGTCATTCTGGCCCAGGCCTACAAATACGGCCATGTCCTGGTGCGAAGTCTGGCGGAAACTCTTAACGCCTCCACCGCCACCATACGCAGAGATTTACATGATTTGGCCGCACAGGGGTTTTTGGAACTCACTCACGGAGGGGCAAAAGTCGTTAGAAGCGCCGATTATTCGTTTCTGTCAAAATCCATCCGTAACGTTGAGGCCAAAAAAACCATTGCCCGTCTGGCGGCGGACATGGTCCATGATGGCGATCAGATTTTTCTCGATTCCGGAACTACCTGTTTTGAGATGACGGCTCATCTGCGCACCCGTCGCAGTCTTTGTATTAT
>CAZOCV010000021.1:11627-23681 GCA_964578395.1 uncultured Pirellulales bacterium | reverse complement strand
AAGCGAACGCGGGCGTCAATATGCCAACCATCTTTTTTGATTTGGTTGATCGTCAGGCCAAAACGCGGCAAAAGGTGCATGCCGGTCACTAATAATTGCAGTTGGAGCCTGGGGTGTTTGGCGACAGCCTCCATGACGGGAACCAGCAGGCCATATTCCGCCCGCGTGCCGGTGACGATGCAAATGCGACGTTTATGTTTTGGTATCATAAAGATTTTTTACCCTGTGCAACTTTGGTCATTTGCTGCCGTTGGCACAATACGGCCTCAGCTATATAGAAGTCGAGGGGGTTGTCGATATCGACGGTGGAGCCGTGGGGCTGGATGACGCCGTAGCGGCTGCGGCCGAAGAAGGCGTGGGGGTCGGGGTTGCCGGCGGCGGCCATAAGGACATTATAACGCACCACGGCAACGGCGCCGTCGATGCAGTAAACCGGCGGGAGTTCCTGGCGGCGGTAGATGGCGTTGTCGATGAATTTACCGGCGCAGCCGTCGGCGTCGAGGGTGTAAAGCCAGTAAGGATGAAATTTGCCCACGGGAGATAAACTCTGCACCGAATCCGCGCCGGTTTGCGCGAGTTTTTCGATGGCCTGATCGATGACCCCTTCGGCACGAACAGGAACGTTGGCGTAGAGCAAGGCGACGGCGTCCGGGCGGTAGTTTTCCTTTTGGTCAAGGTATTGGCAGACCTGGCGCAGGGCATCATCGATGCGAGAGGTGTCGGCGGCGAATTCGGCCGGACGCGGGAGATATTGTACCTGGTATTGGGCGCAGATAGGCTCGATGCGCGGGTCGTCAGTGGAGACAACGATGCGGGTGACGAGTTTAGCAGCGCGGGCCGCTTCGATGCTGTAAGCAATGACGGGTTTACCAAGGAGCGGGCGGATGTTTTTGTCGGGAACGCCGCGGCTGTTTTTGCGGGCGGGGATGATAGCGAGGGTTTGCACAGGGTATCCTTATAATATGCTTTAACCACGAAAAGCTTAGCGCGGCATAACCGCAACCAAATACTAAGCACTAAGCTCTAAATCCTAAACAAATTCAAAGTTAAAAAACATAAAGGTTCAAAACGAATATAATGCCTTGGCGGGACTCTGTCATACCCGCGACACATGTTAACGCGGCCAGTGTTTGCATAAGTTACATAAAGGGTGATGGTAATCGTTATCTAAATGTTCCTGGCGAAGCTGGTTCAATTTGTCGCCGTTCCAAAGTTGTTCGACGCCGGTCTCGAAGGCGCTGCCGATGGGGTAAAGGGCTTTAAAGTCCTGAGAACAGATGGTGGCCGTACCGTCAGCCAGAATGCTCAGGCAGCGCCACAGGCGGCGGCAGGGAAAACGCCGCGGCGGGCACATGTTCATGACGGACTGGTCATGAATTTGGCCGGCGAAGTCGTTGTAGCCGGTGATGACGGCGGCGCCGCAGGCGGTGAGCCAGCGGTCATAAAAACGCTCCATGTCGGCCATCGTCCGGCGGGTTTTGACCAGATGCGGGACAACCTGGGGACCGTTTATTTTTTGACTGGCGGTGATGAAAGTTTCCAGGCGGGCGGCCAATTCGTCAAAGCCACCCTGGCCTTTGACCTGGCGATAAAGTTCTTCACTATCGGCGTCCAGAAAGACGCTAAGAACATCAATCCCGGAATTGAGAAGCATGTTGGCCAAATTGTCGTCAAGGCGGCGGCCGTCGGTTTCGATATTGATGGCGAATATGCCGGCGGCTTTGGCCATGGCGATTATTTCCTTAAGCTGCGGGTGGGCCAGCGGTTCGCCGAAACCGCCAAGCGTCAGGCAGATATCGTCATAAGGCCGGCAGGAGGCTACAATTTGCCCAAACTGGTCCGGCGACATTGGGCCACGCGACACGGTTCCGTGAGGATACCCCCCTATGCGCAGGCTGGGTTCGGAAGTAATTTCAATTTCCAGTTCCGCCGGCAGACGGCCGGGCTGCCGTAAACACGGTTTCACGGCGGCAATCGCTTCACTCGCGGAGACAGGATGGCCGTTTTCGCCGGCCAGCAGATTTCCCAGCATTTCGAAACTGCGCCGGTTATCCGCCAGAAAGCGAAACGGCGTCAGATACAAGGCGGAATCGACCCGATAGCAGCTATCCCCCATAATAAAATCGGCTTGAGGAGCATCGGGACGATAGGCGATTAAATCGCCGATATGCCCCCCCGTCAGCGTCAGTTCGTGGAGCAGGTCCAGGCGAAAGGCGCTGCAGGCCAAACCAGGTGCGGCCTGCGTAAAGGTAAAACGCACGGTTTCGGCGTGCTGATGATGATGGTCCAGCAATTCATTGAGCAACTGAGCATCAATCAGCGCCGCCTCGGCGGGAACGGCCAACGCGGTATAGATATTGCGCTGCCGCAAATGCCGCACCATTTCTTGTGTGGCGGCCAATTCATCATCCACCGTGGCTTCATGGATGCCGCCCCGCCAACTGGCCAGAGACCATTTGCGTCTCTTTACATAAGAATTGAGCGGAACGGCTTCATTCAAGCCGATAACTTCGGCGGTGGTCCCTTGCAGCAAAGGCATTATGGCGTCAACCTGATCCGTCGGGCAAAAAACAATAATTTCATCGAGGGATGTAACGTTATGCAATCGTTCAAGGGTTCGGCGCAAAACGGGCTTGCCGGAGAGTTCCCGGCAGATATAGGAGTGCGTGCCGATGGTGCTGCGTTGCGTATCGGCATATAGCAGGGCGGCGTTTTTATGGCCGTTGGTCGCCATTATTCTGACGGCTCCTTCAGGCTTATTTTTGTTTCGTTCAATAAATCGAGAAGCCGTTCGCAGCCTTTGGCGATTTCGGAGACGTAGCCGATATCGCGCAGTAGCTGGCGGCGCTGGCGCTGTTTGCCTTCGGCGTTTTCGACTTCGATGGCGCGGTCCTGGCGGAAACGGTAAAGTTCGGCCATTTGCGAAACGTAACTGACCAGGCGATAAATACCCTGGCGATGCCGCACCATGGTGCGCAGTTCATCCAGTCGAACCATTTTGGCGTTAAGGCTGGGCTGGTCTTCTATCAGTTCGAGCATGTCGCGCACAAGAACGATAGTTTCATTAACAATGGTTTGCAATTCCCTGACCTGCTCTACGGTGTTATCCAGATTGTGGCGTGCTTCATCCAGCAAGGATAAATCCTGCCGTGTCCATTGGCGGCGGTAGTCGAAAAGTTCCGGCTTTACGGGGCCGCGGCAAAATCGCTCCAGGGCAGCGGCAAAATCCATCGTTTCACAATGCTGCTTGAGCGCCCCCCCGCCGGTGGCGTTGATAACCCGCGTCCGCGAATCGGCGAAGTCCTTTTCAAACTGCTGAAGATAGGTGAACATCTGTTCATCCGTATAAATCGTCTGGCCGTGGATATCCTTGACCTGCCGCAAAAGGCCGCGATGGCGAACAATGCGCTCCCATTCCTTCATTTCGATGGTGCAGAAACGATTCAGTTCCGGCTGCCAGACGTCATGCAGGGCCGTACCGGGGCTGTAATAAACGTTGTCGGTGAAGGCCAAATCCTGACCGATGAAAATAATCGGTTCGCCGCCGAGATAGCGGGCCAGATAAAACGACAGATGCGCTACGGTAGCGCCTGCCGCCAGACCGTCGCGCTGCGGATTGGGGCCATTGCCGCCAAGAACGCGCTGGGCAAAATCGTTATACAAAACCGATACCGGACCATACTGCAAATAGTAGTCGATAACAACCGGATTGGCTTTGGGTTCGGCGATAAGATGAATATCGGCAAGCTCCGGGCCAAGGCCTTCGAAGAAGCGGCGGCTTATTTCATGATAATCCAGACTGGTGACAAAATCAGGCTTGATACCTTCGGCCAATAGCGGCTTGAGGGTGGTTTGCACGGCAATGACCACGACCTGATTTCGATACTGCTTTAGAAGCGGCAGATTTTTCCGCAGCGAGGGACCGGCCGAAACCAGCACCACAGGATAGCCGATAAAACGATCTTTCAGAACATTGATGGGCGGCGTGGTGATGTACGCCTTGAAATTGGACAGGATATGACGGCAGGTTTGCAGGCCGTTGCCCAGCAGGGTAATCAGATGGATGCGAATAAAAGAGGCAAACTCCGTTATGAGTTGGTGTGCGTCGCGATAGAACGCCTCATTCTGGCGTGTGAGCGAATGCGTAAAAACCACGCCCATCATCATTAAATTGCCGAAGGGCTGCAGGCGGGAGAAAATTTCTTCACGGTCGCTACGCGTAATGAAAACGATACGTTTGGCGTCGAGCATCTCGCGGTAATCGTTGAGTTCCAGAGCCAACCGCAAAATGCGCATATCCGGCTCGATGACGACGACGGTGGTTTCACCGGACAAACGTTCATACAACGCTTTGACGTGATAGCCCAGGCCAAAACCATCGACAATGTAACACATGGGGACCTTGCCGGTCTTTTCATCCGTCTGGGCGGCGGCCAAATTTTCCACACCGGCGGCCCACTGCTCGGCTTCCCGGCCGGGATCATAGCGGCTGTGGAGATATATCATCCCCTTTTCCCCCTGCACCTGGCATGTCATTTGCCCGTTGCGAGCAGGAAGAGCCTGGGGCAGTTCGGCTTCATCCACCAGATCGATTTTTTGCGCTAACCGAGGACTCTGCTCCCAAAGCACCTCCATATTTCTGGGGTAAAAATCTTCAGAAAGATGTATTACCGGTAAAGTAACGGTATTTAAGTTTTCTTCCATCACTTAGGTCTTGTTCGCATTTATGCTAATAAACAGCCAATAATTTATTAAGATATCAATGGTATTATCGGTCCTTTAAGTGTGATACGGTTAAAAAACCTTGTTTGGCTACAAATAACTATGAAAAAGATATCACAGATATGTCCGTTTTGCGCATAAACCCTTGTGGAGAAAAGAATTTTAGCATTTCTCACAGCCTGTGAGAAAACCAAGGATAATAACGTAACTCTTTATATAATAATAAGATGAGATTCATTTTAAATTTTTATCTCTCTGTTAATTATCCATAACTGCTTATTTTACAAATATTTTAGTTTGACGCCCCAGATATGGTGTGTTATATATTCAGATGTTCTATATGTTGGGCTTGTATTGTTCGGTATCTTTTGTGCCCGGAAGCAATCCGTGAGATGTCCATTTTGTAAAGAAGATTCAGACCGGGTAATCGACTCCCGCTCGAGCGAAGGAGGCCGAATCATACGCCGGCGGCGGCAATGCCTATCATGTAAACGCCGTTTTACCACCTACGAGCGCATCGAAGAGACGGTAAAGCTCACCGTGATAAAGAAAGATGGCAGTCGTGTTCCCTATGATCGGCAAAAAATTGTCGCCGGAGTGCAAAAATCCTGTTACAAACGACCAGTGTCCATGGCGCAAATCATTGCTCTTACAGAGGATGTGGAAGAACAATTATTCAGAGAGGGCAAACAGGAAATATCAGCTCTGCGCATTGGAGCACTAACGGTTGAGCGGTTGCGCCGTTTGGACCGGGTAGCTTATATACGTTATGCCAGCGTGTATCGTGATTTTCAGGATGTGAATGAATTCATCGCGGAAGCCAATGATGTCTTGGGTGAGACCATCCCTCCCCAGGGACAACAACAGCTATTTGACCCGTGAACGACGTCCATGAATTTGTTACAGGCATAGGTGACTTATGCAACTAATGGTTGAAAAAGCAGATGGCAAACGTGAAGTATATCTTCATACGAAGGTATTGGGCACAATTGCCGCTGTTTTAGGCGAATGTGAAGCTTTTGATGCCTATTGCAGTGAAGAAATGGCGGAAACGGTGTCGCTGTATCTGCGGCGGCGGCATGGCGGCAACATCATTTGCAGTGACGATATTCACAGCATGATTTTGGTGGTCTTGGCCGACACCGGCCATGAACCCGCCGCGCAATATCTTCAGGAATATCGTCTGCGGCGAAAGATTCGGCGACAACGGGTCATGGTTGTTTCCAACGGCCACGACGCCTTTGGCGTGGTTGACGGCAGCCTCGGCGAACCTCAACCTTGGAATAAATCGATAATTGCCCGTGATTTGGAGCGTGAAGGCCTCGAATATCCATTGGCGCGAACCGTTGCGGGACTGGTGGAGGAAAAGGTCCTTCGGCTGGAAAGCAGTCAGATAACCACGGAATTAATTCGTGCTTTGGTTAAAAATGAAATGATGGGTTTACGTCAGGCGCAGCAGGCCTTGGACGTTGAGCGGCAAACGTTGCTTCGGGAACAAATAAACGAAAAACAGGAAGCCGTCGCCGCCGCATGCTAAATGATGACTTTAGAATTACGTGTCGAAGCGCCGAAATCCATTACCGGCGCCACGGCTAAAGGCCCTTCGGCGCTATCGACACCTTGATATTTTTTTCTGGCGGGTGTTACGGCGTGAGTTTTACGCGGAATGGACGCCGCCCGTCAGGTGTGCGGCAGGGATGCCGGCGCTCCGCGTCAGGGTTGAGCCGACAGGCATATTCGTGCTAAACGGCATAGCAGACCAACCCCGGCGGGCCACACCTGACGATTTTGGTTATCCGGGGTAACGGCGGCAGGTATATACCTGTAATTAATATACATAAGGCGGGCTTGAGTTCCATAAGCATATACGCTAAACTACCCTTTATTAACGATGCAAACGGAACCAAAAATACAACGACATATCGGCATCAGGCGTTTTCGCGTCCGTTACAGCGATATTGACCAGATGGGCACTTTTTATAATTCTCGTGCGCTGGACTGGTTTGAGTGCGGACGGGTGGAATACATGCGTGATTTGGGCGTTTCGTACGCGGAGGTTGAACAAAAAGGGATTTTTTTACCGGTTATCGAGGCCTGGATAAAATATCACCGCCCGGCGCGTTTTGATGACATGCTTCGTTCTGAAACACGGGCGCAGATGAAAGGTCGGATGCGGTTGCGATTTGATGTTCAAATTTTCCACGATGAAACAGGCACCATCATTGTTGAAGGCCACACCGTTCACACCTTTGTGGATAAAAGGGGACGACCGATGCGTCCCAGTGATGAATTACTCCAGCCTATGGGTTTTACGGAGGTATAAATGGCTGATTCTATGCGTTTACTCCTAAGCGGAGATGAAGCGGTGGCCCAGGCCGCGGTGGATAGCGGCATCATGCTGGGATGCGGCTATCCCGGCACGCCATCAACGGAAATATTGGAGTGTTTTTCCGCCCTGGGCGGCCGGGCGGAGTGGTCCCCCAATGAGAAAGTGGCCATGGAGGTCGCCCTGGGAGCTTCCTTTGGGGGAGCACGCAGCCTGGTGACCATGAAGCACGTGGGCCTTAATGTTGCGGCGGACCCGTTGTTTACCGCCGCCTATACAGGCGTTACCGGGGCATTGGTGATTGTTTCAGCGGATGATCCCGGAATGGCCTCCAGCCAGAACGAGCAGGATAATCGTCATTATGCTCGCGCCGCGGGCGTACCCATGCTGGAACCGGCCGACAGCCAGGAGGCCTATGATTATTTTCGGCAGGCGGTGGAAATATCTGAAAAATGGCGAATTCCCGTACTGCTGCGCATGACCACGCGAGTTTGTCATTCCAAAACCGTCGTGCAGCGGGGACAAGAAGATGTGAATGTTCCTGCGCCCAATTTCGTGCGCGATATCCAGAGCCGGGTGATGATACCCGCCTATGCCCGGCCGGCGCATCGACGGCTAAGAGCGAAACTTGCCGAAATAACCGCGTGGAATGAGGAAAGTGATCTTAATGAAATTTTTGACGGGGACACCAACCTGGGCATTATTACATCAGGGGTATCATTTGCGCATGTCCGCGAGGCGGCGCCGGATGCGTTGACATTAAAGCTGGGTATGACGTATCCGCTGCCGATGGATAAAATCCGCGACCTGGCGGATTTGGCGGATCGCTGCCTGGTCATCGAAGAAGGCGATCCGTATCTGGCCGAATCGATCCGGGCGGCAGGCATTGCCGTGGAAGATAAGCCGGAAATGTATCGCTTCGGGGAACTTAATGTCGGGCGCGTTCGTAGAATCATCAACAACGATACTTCTCCCGAAGCGGCGCCGCCGAAAGGCAAGCCGCCGCAATTGTGCGTGGGATGCCCGCATCGTACGGTTTTCGAGGCGTTGCGGGATACAGGCTGCATCGTGGCGGGCGATATCGGCTGCTATACGCTGGGAGTATTGCCGCCGTTTGAGGCGATGGATACGTGCGTGTGTATGGGCGCCAGCATCGGCGTAGGACTGGGCCTGCGGCACATTTTGCCCGATGAACAGGCGCGCCAGGTGGTCAGCGTCATCGGCGACAGCACGTTTGTACACAGCGGTATTACGGGACTGGTGGAAATGACCTACAACCGGCCGAAAACCGGGCACGTGGTCATTATTGTGGATAACGGCACCACCGCCATGACCGGCCTGCAGGAACACCCCGGCACGGGACGAACGCTCAGCCATCAGCAAACGCATCGTCTAAATTTTGAAGAACTGGTTCGGTCAATGGGCATTGAAAATGTATTCGTTATAGATCCCATTACGGAATCTGAAAAATTTATGCAAACGGTTAAGACGTCGCTGGGAAATGGCCAGCTTAACGTTATTATCTCGCGCCGCCCCTGCCTGCTGGCGGCCAAAAAAATCCGCCAGCATGAACAGGAACAAAACAAAGGCGATAAATGCGCATCAGGAGAAAAAGAATAAAACCGGGAATGGATGTCACCGAGGCCTTTGCTTTCATCGCCTGAGACGCGATATAAGGACATTATCATGAGCAAAAGTGTAACCAATGTTGTGTTCGCCGGCTTGGGCGGTCAGGGCGTTTTGACGGTATCCGATATACTGGCGGAGGCGGCGTTTACGGCCGGGCATGACGTTAAAAAAAGCGAACTGCACGGCATGAGCCAGCGCGGCGGCTCGGTCAGCAGTGATGTGCGTTTTGGCGACAAGGTTTACAGCCCGATGACAACGGCCGGCGAGGTTGATTATCTGGTGGTGCTTTCGGCCGATCAGGTGGAGAACAATCGCGGCCAATTACGCAAAAGCGGCGTAATGATTACCCCGGACGCCATCGACGAAAACCAACTCACCAACAAGCGCAGCATCAATGTCGCCCTGCTGGGCGTTTTGAGCCAACACCTGACCATCGACGAAACCGTCTGGCTGGAGGCCATTTATCATAACCTGCCGGAAAAACTCCACGAGGCCAACCATCAGGCGTTCATGCTGGGTCGACAAGGCAAACCCTAAGGAAACACAAAACAGATTTATTATTAAGGAGCGGATGTATGGGCTGCTGTGAAACCAAAAGTTGTGATTTCAATCCGGTCAGTGCGCCGGACTATCTGCCGCCGGAGCAGTTGCGGCAATTACAATTGCAGCGACTGGGTCGCATCGTGCGGCGGGCGTACGATCAGGTCAAACTTTTTCGCGACCGCATGAAGGAGCGCGGCCTGACGCCGGATAATCTCACCCGTCTGGCCGACATTGCCAAGCTGCCCTTTACCGTCAAAACCGACCTGCGCGATACGTATCCCTTCGGCCTGTTCGCCAGCCCGATGCAGGACATTGTGCGTCTGCACGCCTCCAGCGGTACGACGGGCAAGCCTATCGTCGTGGCCTACACGCAGGAGGATGTGGATGTGTGGTCGGAAGTGATGATGCGGGCCTTTGCCTCCTACGGCCTGCATCGGGGCGATATCATCCAAAACAGTTACGGTTACGGCCTGTTCACCGGGGGCCTGGGCGCCCATTACGGCGCGGAAGCCCTGGGCGCAACCGTCATCCCCACCTCCGGAGGCAATACGGAACGGCAGTTAATGGTGCTCAAGGATTTCGGCGTAACGGCAATATGCTGCACGCCCAGTTATTTTCTGCACCTGATGGACAAAGCCGCCGAAGTAGGCGTAGATTTCAAAAAGCTGCCGCTGCGCGTGGGCGTCTTCGGCGCAGAACCGTGGACGCAGGCCATGCGCGATCGCATCGAAGCAGGGACCAACATCAAGGCCTACGATATATACGGCCTGTCGGAAATCATCGGCCCGGGCGTTGCGGCCGCCTGCCCTGTCCAGAACGGACTGCATATTTACGAAGATCATTTTTATCCGGAAATTATCGACCCGCAAACGCTCAACCCTCTTCCCGACGGCGAGGAAGGCGAACTGGTGCTGACCACGCTGAGCAAATGGGCCATGCCCATGATTCGCTACCGCACCCGCGACATCACGCGCATCATCACCGAACCGTGTCCCTGCGGCAGGACCGTGCGGCGGATGGCGCGCATTGGGCGGCGCAGTGATGATATGTTCATTATTCGCGGCGTTAATGTGTTTCCTTCCCAGATCGAAGAAGCCCTGCTGGCCATCGAAGGCACGCTGCCGCATTACCAGATTATTCTCACGCGGGAAAAAATGCTCGACGAACTGGAAATCCAGGTGGAAGTCACCGCCGAATTTTTCAGCGACAAAATCAGCGAACTGGAAAAAATTCAGGCCAAAATCGGCCATTCCGTGGCGAGCGTATGCGGCGTCCACGCCAAAATCAGCCTGGTCCAGCCGCATACCATTCAGCGCAGTGAAGGCAAGGCCAAACGCGTCATTGACAAACGGAATATGTAACCTGAACTTATCAGCGGAAGGAGTGCAATCATGAAAATCACACAATTATCGGTATTTCTGGAAAATAAACCGGGCCGGCTGAGCGAACCCTGCCGAATTTTAAGCCAGGCGGGCATCAATATTTTAACGCTCTCGCTGGCGGACACCCAGCAGTTCGGCATTTTGCGGCTCATCGTCCGCGACTGGCAGAAGGCCAAGGCCGCCCTGGAAAAGGAAGGCGAAGTCGTCAATGTCACCGAAGTGGTCGCCATCGAAGTTTCGGACCAACCCGGCGGCCTTTCAGCCATCCTCAAGCTCATGGAAAATGCCAACATCAACGTGGAATACATGTATGCCTTCACCTTCCGCAAGGGAGACAAGGCTATTATCGTCTTCCGCTTTGAAAATCCCGACAAAGCCATCGCCGCTTTACAGGCTAAAGGCATAAATCTGATTTCATCCGTGGAACTTTACGAACGGGTGGAAAAATAACTGTAAAAGGAATCATTCATCATGGACTTTCCCTTCGAGAACCGCATTTGGGACCGGGCGGAAACGCTGCCTCGTGAAGAACTGCGCCGCCTGCAAACGCAGCGGCTGCGTGAGTGCACGGCCCGCGTGATGAAAGTTCCGTTTTATCAGCAGCAATTCGCCCGTCTGAATATAACACCCGACGATATCCGCAGCCTGGATGACTTGCGGCGTTTGCCTTTGACGACCAAAGCCGACCTGCGCGACCATTACCCGCTGGGTTTTTTGGCGGTGCCGCGTGAAAAAATCGTCCGCATCCACGGCTCCAGCGGCACCACCGGCAAACCTACATTCGTCGCCTACACCGCCGAAGACCGCGAAATGTGGGCGAATCTGTGTGCCCGGTTTTTGGTGGCGGGCGGTCTGCGGCCGGAACACCTGGTGCATATCGCTTTCGGCTACGGGCTGTTCACGGGCGGGTTCGGGCTGCATTACGGCGTGGAGAAGGTTGGGGCGGCCATCTTACCGGCGGCGTCGGGCAATACCCCCCGGCAAATCATGCTTCTGCAGGACATTCAGGCGGATGTGCTGGTGTGCACGCCCAGTTACGCCCTGCAAATCGCCGAAGTCGCCCGCAACATGGGAATCGATCCGCGGGAGTTCAGTCTGAAATTCGGTCATTTCGGCGCTGAACCCTGGACCGAAGACATGCGGGTAAAAATCGAAGAGGAACTGGGCCTGCAGGCCTTCAATAATTACGGCCTGAGCGAGGTCATCGGGCCGGGTGTCAGCGGCGAGTGTGCGGCCCGCACGGGCATGCACATCCAGGAGGATCATTTTATCGTCGAGTGCATCGACCCGGAAACACTCGAACCGGTCAAACCCGGCCAGCAGGGTGAGCTGGTATTCACGAGTCTAACCAAGCAGGCTTTCCCTGTAATCCGGTATCGCACCCGCGATATCGCCGTGCTGGATGACAGCCCCTGCCCCTGCGGCCGGACCACGGTGCGGATGGGACGCATT
>CAZOCV010000021.1:2098-11617 GCA_964578395.1 uncultured Pirellulales bacterium | reverse complement strand
CCCCGCGAGCGGTGAGCCGCTGCCAGACGGCAGGCCGGGAGAGCTCGTCTTCACGACGATCACGAAAGAGGGGCAGCCCGCACTGCGCTACCGCACGCACGATATCTGCACGATCTATTCAGACCCCTGCCCCTGCGGCCGGACCACGGTGCGGATGGGACGCATTGTCGGCCGCAGCGATGACATGCTCATCATTCGCGGCGTTAATGTTTTCCCGTCCCAGGTGGAAGAAGCCCTGCTGAAAGTGGAAGGTACGGCCCCTCATTATCTCATCGAGGTCTCCCGACCGGGTACGCTCGATGAGGTCACGGTGCACGTGGAGGTTCGGCCGGAGAACTTTTCCGACCGCATGGACATCATGCAGGGGCTGCGCGACCGCATCGATCGCGAAATTCAGTCCATTACCGGTCTGCGCATGAAAATCAATCTTGTCGCATCGCAGACCCTGGAGCGCTCCGTCGGCAAAGCCAAACGTGTACTGGATCATCGCGCCAACCTGAAGACCTGATGAGACATGACTGCCGGCATGCTATGATTGAGCGTAACGCCGGTCATCTCCGGCAAAATATATTAATCGTCGGAATCAGAAATATTTTCCAGAAAACTTAACGCCATATTGCCGTATTCGCGGCGGTCGGCCAGATGCAGGGAGGCGTATTGGCGAAGTAATTCCGCGCGTACTTCGTGACGAACAATGATCCGGGCGCGGTGAGCGGTTTGCGCCGCCAGGGTCATTAACAAATCCCCTAAAGGCGATCCGACCTCCGTTTTGAGACTGAGTTTATAGGGCGGATCGACAAACACCAGATTACAGGGCGGCCGTTCCCGCCCGGAACTGTCGACCGCCGGAATGCCCGCGAAAGCATTGCCGGGAATCACTGCGCAAACCTGGCGAAAATCCAGTTTGAAAATATTTTTATACAACAGGTTTATGGCTTCTCGGTCGCTATCGACGAAAATCACATGCTCCGCCCCCCGGCTCAGCGCCTCCAGGCCCATCGAACCGGTTCCGCAAAACAAATCCGCCACTCGTGTGCCTTCAATATCAAACTGCAGGATATTAAACAGGGATTCCTTGACCCGATCCGTGATCGGCCGGGTGTTCATCCCTCGCGGGGGCAAAATCGTCATGCGCGCCCTGGTGCCGGCAATAATTCTCATAACCGGCTTTTACCACAAAAAATGTATTTTGGCAATCCCCGCTTCTCAGGCCGGATCCGGGTCAAAGAGTTTGTTGCGGATACCGCCCAGCCGCGCGGTAATATCCGGGGTAACGACGTTTGGCCCTTTTTCCGCCAGCCATAACTGCCGCGCCCATTCCAGCAGCCCCGGACTCAGCAGGCACATCACCGGATGACGCAGCCTCGCTCCTTCGCTTAGGCGCCGCAGTAAATGACGCTCATCCGGAGTGATATTCAGTTTATGGACCAGTTCGCTGAATATCTGATCGGGGTTATCATGAATTTTGTTTTGCCGAAGACGGCGATGCCGATGCAGGTTTTTCCCTATTATCAGCGCAAGCAGCGCCACAGCGACGATGACAATCAGCCAGAATCCATGGGAATCATTTTTGGCGGCGGAAAAATGCTCATGCACGTCGCGCAAACCATCGGGCAGGCTGGACCAGGGCCAGCGCACCTGAAAATTCCCCGGCATGTTATTAAACGCTGATAAGACGGTTATCATGACTTTCGTTCCGTAATTCGGTTAAAAAAGGTTTTTGCCGACGGGCAAAATGCCAGGCAACCCATCGGCCGCTGCGGCGATGCGCCGGCCTCGAATCGGCAAGCATGGCCGCCAGCGATTGTTGCGCGCTGTTCACCCGCCAGGAAAGCAGCGCCTTTACGGCATTGGCGCGAATCCGCTGGTGAGCATGATGCAGCAGGGGTTCCAGCACCGACTGATATTTTTGCAGTCCACCCCGCTCCAGGGCTTCAACCGCATTCGCCCGGACACGGGCATTCGGGTCGCGCAGCGCCTGCAAGACGGCTTTTTCCGCAATGGGCGACTGCCGGGCAAAACCGCCCAGAACCGCCACCGCACAACTGCGAACGGCAGTGTTCCGATCGCCGGTCAGGCGCACTATTTCATCGACCACCAGGGGATCATCGCTGAAGATTTCCGCGCGGCGCAGGGCCTGGATGCGCAGGCGCGCATCAGGATGGCGCACCCGTTCACGCCAGCGATGAACCGGCAAAGCGCCCAAATGTAAAAGCATCTGCGCGGTGCGCTGCCGCTGCCGGTGATCAAGCCGGTCATATTGCCGCCAGAAAACATTAAAGGCCGCTTCAAGCAGCCGTGTCTGCGCCCGTTGGCGAATGGAGGCATGAGGCGATTTCAGCGCCAGGGCTAGATAGTGGGAACGACATTTCGGCAAACCGCGCCAGAGTCGTTCCAGCGCCCCCCCGGCGGCGGTTTCACTTGGTCCGTTCAGAATATCGGCAAGCACTTCGGCGGTTAATGTCACCGGCTCACGCGATACCTGCCAGAATATTTTATTATACACGCGTTCATTTCCGCCGATAAGCAGCGTTTTCAAAAAACGCATCAGCAGCGCCGCCGGAGCACTGACCAGATTCGCCAGTGCCGCTAACTCACAGCGATTCTCGTCGGTTAATGCGACACCCGACAACCACGCCGCGGAAAGCCAGCGCGGCGACTGGATGCCTGCCAGTTGAACTATTATTTTTTCATCACCGCATTGGCATATCTCGTGCGCCGCTCTCAAAATATAAGATGGCCGGGTATGATAGATCAAGGCGCGCATGGCTGCAAAGCACAGCACAGGATGATTCAGGGCGCTGAGGCAAAAAGGAACAATATCATCATCCTGAACGGTTTCCAGCAAATTGGCGGCGGCGCCATAAACACTTTGATAGTGGTCAAGATGATGCCCCCAGAAACCCCGGTCCTCCGCTGCAGCGTAGCGCATGGCCGCCAACACCACTTCTTGCCGGCGATGCAGCCGAAAACTGTCCAGCCCCTCCTGCAGGGCGGAACGCAGCACCTGAGGAGAACCAGCGGCAGCCCGCGATGGCTTGTCTGCTCCGTCGCCAGAGGCGGCGGAGTTTGCTTTCCCGGCCAGATCGTACAAAACCGCGGCAGCCTTGTCGGAGACCAGGGGATCCATTTTTCGCAGCAGCATAATGACCAGATCCGTCTGCCGAACAGCGCCGCTTTGATGAATAATATCCAGGACGTTCATTTGCGTCTGTTGGTCGCCATTTATCGCCGCATGGCGCAAACCACGATATAGATCATTCACACGATGGAGCAGAACCTGGCATCTGGCCTCCGGCCATTCATGCCATTCCTGTATCAACTTTGATAGTATTTCCGTATTACCGCGTTCGATAATCATGTTCAGCATGACCGCGGTATAAGGTTCCTCCGCCCGGCGAAGGGCCAGACTTAGGGCCGTATCCACACTCAGACTACGCTGATGCGACAAATAGTCGTAAATAAAACGCTCTTGGCTCATTGGTTATTCTCTCACAATTTTATCGGCCAAATCGTCCGATAGGCTTGATTACGGCCAGCAACGTCCGATAAAAATGGCCGCAAAAAAAGGTTATATTAATTCTGGTATTTTTTCCCGTATGGCATTATGTTAATGTTCTATTTGAAATGTATTAATTTTCGATTAAGCTTCTAACTGATTGATTCCAATGGACTTAGATATTATAAAGATACTTTTTTACCTCACTGGCGGACTGGGGATTTTTTTATTGGGCATGAAAAATGTCTCGGAAGGCACCCAGGCCGTCGCCGGCCGGCGCCTGCGGGCACTTATCAACACCGTAACTCATAATCGTTTTGTCGCCTGCGGCGTCGGCACCCTCGTAACCAGTGTTATTCAATCCAGTTCTGTAACCACGGTCATCGTCGTCGGGATGGTCAGCGCCGGGGTCATGACCCTGTTTCAGGCGATTGGCGTCATCATAGGCGCCAATATCGGAACGACGATCACCGCCTGGATCATCGCCTTGCCCATCGGCAATTGGGGATTACCTATACTGGGAGTTTCGGCGCTTTTTTACTTATTCTGTAAAAACGATACGCTTCGCTATACCGCCACCGCAACCCTGGGACTGGGAATGATTTTTTTCGGCCTGGAGGTCATGAGCCAGGGATTATCACCCTTGAAGGACACCCCAGCATTCTCAACCTGGTTTAGTAAATTCACTCCAATTGTTAATGGCGAATTTTCATATTGGGGACTATGGAAGTGTATTCTTGCCGGAGCTATCCTGACAGGAATAATCCAGTCTTCATCCGCGACGATAGGCATCACACAAGCCTTGGCGGCCATGGGACTCATCAGCCTGCCTACGGCCATCGGTCTGGTGCTGGGGGAAAATATCGGCACCACCATCACGGCTCAACTGGCCGCCATCGGCACCACCACCAGTGCCAAACGCGCTGCCTGGTCGCATACGCTGTTCAACGTTATCGGCGTTATCTGGATTAGTTCGATATTTCCTTTTTATATGAAATTTTTGGATGGAATTATCGGTTATGATCCCTTTACGGCCGTTATTGGCTCCGGTGAAGCCGCTTTCCCCCATATTCGTCAAAATATTGCTTTGGCGCATTCCTGTTTTAATATCGTTAATGTTCTGGTGTTTCTGCCTTTTCTCCGCCCTTTTTCGAAACTCGTGGAAAAACTGGTTCCGACCAAAAAAATCGAAGAATCGCCACATCTGCGCTATCTTGATGTACGTATGCTCAAAACCCCCGCCCTCGGCATCCAGCAGTCGGGCAATGAAATATTACGCATGGCCGTCCGCACGGAATCCATGCTCGATTCGGTTCGTCGCATTTTTGAAGATGCCAACCACGCCCGCTCCGAGGAAGAAAAAGTTTTCAATGACGAAATGACGCAGGATGTCGCCCAGAAAGAAATTATCGAATACCTCAGCCAGCTTTTGTCCGGAGAGGTGCCTCATGACGTCATGGATACCGGCCGGCGGCAATTGCGCATGGCCGACGAATATGAATCCGTCGCGGATTATATCACCGCCATCCTCAAACTGAAACTTAAACTCCGTGACAGCAAACTGGAAATCACTCCCACCGGCATGCAGGAAATTCTCGACCTGCACGACCATGTCATGGCCTACCTGCGCATGGTCAACGACGCCGTCCGGCGCGAGGAAAGTGGAATCATTCCTCTGGCCGCACAGAATGGCCACGCCATCACTCATCTGATGAAGGAATATCGCGCCCATCACCTCAGCCGAGTGGAACAAGGGCAGGCCACACCCCTCAAGAGCCTGATTTACACCGATATGCTCAATGACTATCGGCGCATTAAAGACCACACCCTTAACATCGCCGAAGTTCTTGGCGGTGAAAAATAAATACTGCTGGCCGCGAGTCCAAAAACATCTCTTCTTTCTCCCCGATACAGGCTTAAATAGCGCACATTGCCCTGATTTGATGGTAATCAAAAGCAACCGGCAAATAAAAAAAGCGTTCCCTGAAAAGGAACGCTTTTACATGGTGTCTTGAAAATGGTTTATAAATATTACTTGCGGCGGAAGATAATTCCAGCGCCCAGCGCCAGCAGGCTCAGCGTCGCCGGTTCGGGCACGGCCAGTTGCGTCATGGTGAAATTAAAGCTGCCCGTCGTGGGAACATTGATATCCACATCCAGGGTAACCGACCCGCCCGGTGCAACCGCGGTCGGAGCGGAAAAGATAATCCATTGATTCGTGGGATAACTAACCGTCGCAAACATGCTGCTGAACGCCGTAGGTAAAAACGTGGCGTCACCCTGAAGCGTCAGCTCATAGCTGGTCCACGTGAAGGTCGTATCGTTATCGATGGTTTTCTGTACATGAAACGTCGGGTCTTCATCGGTCGTACCCAACATGTTTACCCTATCCGTTCCATAAGCTGTGCAGGATTCATCCAAAATTAATAAACCCACCGTTCCTTCTGGACAAACATCCGGTTCAGTTGAAAATGACCAAGTGTGCGTATGTGTCGCTTCTGAAGGAAATTCACACAGAAAGCTCGTAAAACCCGCCTGGGCCGACACCGCCAAAACTCCAACCAGCAACGCCGAGAAGAGAACATGACGCAATCCCATAACTCTACCTCCTGTGCCCATATTAAGGCACGCTGTTATAACTACAGACTCGCCAGAGACTTTTTACATTTTCCTGAGGGATTGCCTTGCGATGGGCATTCTCCTCCTCTCTCTTCTCACGCTACATATTACATGAAAAATCACCAGGTAGGCAAGAAAAAAATGGTACGTCCGATAATTTTTTTATAAATTCACATAAGTCTTTATATTTCAATGAATAACATAAAATAATTAATGTACATTTATCGATATGTATAAAATTTTTACCCCCCTAACATGTATTTTTTGCATAAAAACACCCTGGCAAAACAGCTTGGCTGGAATAACTTAGCGTATATTGTTACAGTCTGTACAAAGTCGGTGGTTTTCCATAGAATGCTTACCGTTGAAAAAGTTATAACAGCTTGAATATGCTGGATTTGTTTTTCCTGACAGGAGTGATTTATGAAATGGTTGGTGGTTCTGTGCATGGCGGCCGTATTGTCCGCGGGATGTGTCGGTGCGGTTGACACTACGAACACGATAGTACAGCAAAACCACAATCATGGCATATTTGGGTTATCCATAGAGGCGGCGTGCGTTCCGGTCTGCATCGGCGGTGCGGCCGGCGGGGCCATGTGGCTGGAAACCGAGCAGGGCAAAATTATTCTTACGGATAAGGCCGCCGTGCTTGCGGAAACCCCCACCCAAAAAACCTGGCAATGGCATTTAGAACAAAATCGGCAAGCCACTTTACATGTGGAAACCAATAACCATGAAATTCGCCTGACCTTAGCGGCCACACCGGATAATGATATCTTAGGCTGGGGACTGGCCATTGAGGCGCAACCGGAGGAATACTTTACGGGCCTGATTGAAAAAACCGTAGATGGCGATCAGGCGAAATCCTGGCAGGAAGGCATCACAACGGCCATGAATCTTCGCGGCGAAGAAGTCAATATGTCAATCTCGCCGACCGTCGCCTTATATTGTCCCTTTCTGCTCAGTTCGCGCGGCTACAGCATCTTTACGGAAGGAACCTGGCCGGGACATTACGATATTTGCAAAAGCGACCCCGGCCTGGTGAAAATCCGTTTCGACGGCCCGCAATTGAAATTGGTGATTGATACAGCCAAAACCCCGGCGCAACTGGTGCAAAAACAATCTCTGCGTGTAGGGCCAACGATTTTACCGCCCCGCTGGGCCTTTCGCCCCTGGCGCTGGCGCGATGAGCACAATCATCGTGAAACCTATTACGACGGCACGCCGGTAAAAGCGCCTTATAACAGTGAACTCGTGGAAGATATTCTCATGATGGAAGCCTTCGGCATCCCCTGCGGGGCGTATTGGGTGGATCGCCCCTGGGGTCCGGGTCATCGGGGATACGATGATTTTCTCTGGGACGAGAAAAGATTGCCCAAGACCAAAGAAATGATTGCCTGGCTGGATCAGCGCAACATTCGCTTTCTTTTATGGCTGGCCCCCTGGGTAAATGGCGACATGGCCAAAGAGGCGAAGGAAAAAGGATACGAATGGATTGGTCCGGAAACGCATAAAGGCGATGGGCCGCTGGTTGATTTTACCCATCCGGAAGGTCGACGCTGGTGGCAGCAATATATTGCCAAAATAATAGATGACGGCGTGGCGGGCTTCAAACTGGACCGTGCGGAAGAATACACTCCCGGCAATCGTGACCAGCGCAGCCGTGACGGCCGCACGAATCGGGAAATGCGTAATGCCTATCCCGTGGAATACGCCAAAGCGGTTTGCGAAATCTGCCGCGAAAAACGCGGTGATGATTTTGTCGTTATGCCGCGGGCGGGTTACGCCAACAGCAGCCGTTATGCCGCGTTCTGGGGCGGCGACATCGGTTCTCCGGCCGAAGGATTGCGCTGCGCTATCATCGCGGTGCAGCGTTCGGCGATTATGGGTTTTCCTATCTGGGGTTCCGACACCGGCGGCTACTGGCAAGGCGCTCTGGACCGCGAAGTGTGCGCCCGCTGGCTGGCGTTCAGTTGTTTTACGCCTATCATGGAAGTGGGACCGACCGAAAATCGCGGCCTGTGGGACATGAAAAAGGAACCGCATTATGATGCGGAATTAATCGCCATCTGGCGGCTGTACGCCCGGCTGCACGATCAGTTGGCGGATTACTCCTACGAACTGGCAAAAGTGGCGAAAAAAACCGGTATGCCGCCGGTCAGACCGCTGTTTTTACACTGGCCCGACCAGCCCCAGGCATGGCAGGATTGGCAAACGTTTATGTACGGGCCGGATATTCTGGTTTCGGCGCTGTGGCAAAAAGGCCAGCTCAATCATACCTTGTACCTGCCGGCCGGAGAAGAGTGGATCGACGCCTGGACAGGTAAAACGTACACCGGCGGCCAACATATTACATTGGAAACGCCTTTATATAAAATTCCCCTATTTATCCGCCAAGGCAGTTCTGTTCAATTAGGTGATCTCAACAGGTTATGGCGGGAGTCCCTGGAAATTGCCCGGGTAAAACCCGATTTGAATACTTTACAGCAAAAAGCTTTTCACCAAAATTGATAACCGAAGAACCGTTACGCACATGGCAAAACATTATATTCAATTAGGACATTCACCTGACCCGGATGATGCGTTTATGTTTTACGCCCTGGCCAAGGATAAGCTCGATGTCGGCCCTTATGTATTCGAGCATGTTCACCGCGACATTCAGACGCTTAACGATTGGGCCAGAGAAGGCAAACTGGAAGTCACCGCCATAAGCGTACATGCCTACGCTCACGTGCAATCGCGCTATGCGCTGATGACCTGCGGCGCAAGCATGGGCGCAACGAGCCTGGCAACTTATGATAATCCGACTATCAGCCCCCCCCTGACGCTATCGGCATCCGCGGCTCCTGTATGCCATGCTCATGGTCCGCTTGTTGTGGCCAATCATCCCATGTCTTTGGATGAACTGGCACATACCATTATCGCGGTCCCCGGCACGTTAACCAGCGCCTTTTTAGCACTGCAACTGGCCATCGGCAATGTGGATTATCTGGTGATGATGTTCGATGAAATTCCCCAGGCCGTCAAAGATGGCAAAACCAATGCAGGATTACTTATCCATGAAGGCCAACTAACCTATGCACGCGAAGGTTTACACCTTGTGCTGGACCTGGGCCAATGGTGGTACGAACAAACACACCTGCCGTTGCCCCTGGGTTGTAATGTCGTTCGGCGGGATTTACCTCTTCCCGTGCAAAAGGATCTTAACCGTTTGATGCAGGAAAGCATTCAATACAGCCTGGCCCATAGAAAAGAAGCTTTGGCTTATGCTTTGGAATTCGGCCGTGGTCTGGATCAGCCTTTGGCCGATACCTTTGTGGGAATGTACGTCAATGAATGGACACTGGATTATGGCCCGGCCGGAAGAAAAGCCATCGCGGAATTTCTACGCCGCGGCCAAC
>CAZOCV010000021.1:0-1998 GCA_964578395.1 uncultured Pirellulales bacterium | reverse complement strand
GTGGAGCGTGTATTAACCGCGGGTGAAGTCCTCAGCACTATCCGCGCGATGGAGAATAACCCCAATGTCGTCAGCCCGGTCTTTGCTTTTGACCAGAATCAAACCGGCAACCAGCCTTTATCACCTGACGAATTACCTGAAGGTTGGGTTGACAATGGCCAAAACCCCACTCAGCGGGATAAGTGGCTGCGCGCCCGCTTGATTCTTGTTCCTCCGGGGTTTGGCGGCGAGGAGGGCTTGTCCTGGTTTATCGGCAAGAGTGCCAATGAAATTTCTGAAGCATTCAGCAGTGTAACTCCCCCGCCGAATGACAATCCCTTTGCTCCGGGCGTTGACGCGGCATCGGGCGTTATAACATATTATTTCCGTGACACCTACTTTGCCGATTTCCCCGGAGAGGATGCCAACGGAAATGATTTCGACTGGACGTATTTACCGGGCTTGTATGATCCGAGATTTCTGGACCTCCCTGAAGGTTATTTCCCTGCCGGTGCAGAAGGTGATTTACCCGTAGATAATAATGTTGGCGCCGCGGTAGCAGACTGGGGCGGGTATTTCCCGCAGTTGGATCTGAGCTTATATGAAAACTATGCGTTATTATTCAGTCTGGAAACGTTATTCAACAACAACGGCCCGCCGGAAGCATACATCATCGGCGGTGTCGGCAGCGGCGGCGGCGGTAATGTTGTACCTGAACCTGTAACGATAATCGGCATCATGCTTGGCATGGGAGGATTGGCCGCTTATCTTCGCCGGCGATGAGTTGCAGTTAAGTTCGCATATTTTCCAAAAACACCTCCGTATCATATAATACGGAGGTGTTTTTTTGGTAAAATCGATTGCCCATTACGTTTAAAACCGTCAGGAGAGTGTGGTATGATAGCAAACAATAAACACTTTTTTTCGCGGCTCAGAATATGCGGAACCGTCGTGTTTTTATTTTTATTATGGTTTTCTGGCTGCAAGAATTCTGATAGCAAAAACCATGTCCCCGCCGCTGATGGTGATTCCACGCAACCTTCAAATATACAGGAGGTAACCATGAAACTGCAAAGCAGCGCTTTTACGCAAGGCTCGCCGATACCCAAAAAATACACCGGTGAGGGTTCGGATGTCTCGGTTCCACTGACCTGGTCGGGCGTGCCCGAGGGGACGGCCGAACTGGCCTTGATTTGTGATGATCCGGATGCGCCGCGCCCCCAACCCTGGGTGCACTGGGTTATTTACAAAATACCCGCGGCAACAACCGGACTGCCCGAAGCTCTTCCCCGTCAGAAGCGGCTGGCAACACCTTCGGGAGCACTGCAAGGGGTCAATTCCTGGAATACGGATAACATCGGCTATCGCGGCCCCATGCCGCCTCCCGGCCACGGCGTGCATCATTATCACTTCCGGCTTTATGCCCTGGACGCCGCACTACCAGTTGAACCGGGACTAAGTAAGGATGAATTACTGGCGGTTATGACGGGCCATATTATCGCTCAGGCGGAACTGACAGGAACATACCAGAGGTAGGCGTGCCGGATAAGCGACGTCATCGTGGACCACACCCGGCGGATAAAAAACTTTTCGCGCCGGAGCAAATAAAATTGTTGCAGGCGGCAACGGCGGACTTGTCCTGGCTTTTGAGCCGCGGTTATGCTTTGCCGGGTTCGCTGAAACTCACCGGTGATCGCTATCAGCTTACGCAGCGGCAGCGTTTGGCCGTTATGCGCAGCGCCGCCGGAAATGATCAATGCCTCCGACGTCACAACCACTGCCTGCCGCCTGAAAATTTGGCCGGCCAGGAAATTGATATTGACGGCTACAACGTACTAACCACGGTGGAAACGGCCATGGCGGGCGGAGTATTATTACGCGGGTGTGACGGTTGTCTGCGCGATATCGCCGGCGTGCACGGCTCGTTTCGCCGGGTCGAGGAAACTCTCCCCGCCCTGGAATACATCACCGCTTTCCTTCGCCATTGCGGCGCTATGCAATGGCGCTGGCTGCTGGATC
>CAZOCV010000020.1:15585-23831 GCA_964578395.1 uncultured Pirellulales bacterium | reverse complement strand
AAGCATCTAAGTGGGAAGCCCCCCTTAAGACAAGGATTCCATGCGTTTTACGCGAGAGCCCCCTGGTAGACCACCAGGTTGATAGGCCGGAAGTGTAAGGTGCGAAATCACTTGAGCTAACCGGTACTAACGGGCAATTGCTTGATCACATTATTTTTTGGCTGTGAAGAGGCGTTGAAAAACGCCTCCGGCCGCTCAAAAAGGTGATGTGCGAGTCAGGATGCCCTTTGAATGGCCTCATATTCGGCGGTCCAGGAGCCGCTTTGACAAGTTCATAATGCAGGAAAGCAGCCTTTGCGGCTGATATCCAATGAGCTGTTGGTGGTCACACTCGGAGTGAAACGCCTGTTCCCATCCCGAACACAGAAGCTAAGGCTCCGGGGCCGATGGTAGTGCGTAAGTGCGAGAGTAGGTCGCCGCCAACTTTTATGGAAGCCCTTCGGAAAACCGAAGGGCTTTCTTTTTGCGCCTGGGGCATGAATCGGCAAAAGGAGTTCACGCCGTTTCTATTTCGGTTTTGAGATAATCAAAAAAAAGATGTTGCGCCAATCGTTCCCGCCAGGGGACATGGCCGCATTGGGGAATCAGGATAAATTTAAAGGTCGGCAAAACGGCGGCCAGCGGGATTTGAACGCCCTGATAGGGATGAGGATCATAGTCGCCGTGAATGGCGGTAACGGGGCAGCGGATATGGGCGGCCTGCTGCAGCAGTTGGCCGGAGCGGCGCAAATAGGCAGCGTCCGGCCAAACGGCATTGAATATATGCGCCTGACAATCCAGTCCATCTGATTCGTGCGGCAAAGGGTCATAGCCATCGGCCAGACTGAACAGGTTGCCCAGCCGTGAAAATCCCTGAGAATTCTGCGGGGCCGTACCCTGGGTAAGCTGTTTGAGCAGTAGGGCGGCTTCCTTACGCAGCGGCGGCGTCAGGCGATTCAGCCGGGTGGGTAAAATATCGGCCGCATAGGATTCTTCAAAGGGTCCCGCCGACACCAGAATAAGTTTGTTAACCCGTTCCGGATATTGCGCCGCCGTGAGCCAGCTCAGCCATGCTCCCCAGGAATACCCAATGAGGGTGACAGGGGTTTGAGTGTTTTTATGTAAAACTCCGGCCAGTTCAGCCACCTGCCCGGCAACGGTGTCGGCCGTTTGCAAAGGCTCCAGCACGCCGCAATGCAATGACAGCTCGCGGGCAACGGGCGCCATTTCTCCCGGCGCGCCCGGTCCGCCATGAATCACTGCTGCGCGAAAAGGTTTTTTGCCGTAAATTCTCAGCGATTCCATGCAAACGTTTTACCGCGGAATTAGAACATGACCAGTTGAGTCGTTCCATTGGTTGGAATTTTCATGGTCGCCTGGAATCGTTCCTGGGCGGCTTCGAGAATCATTCGAAGCAGATCGGCGTATTTCAAACCGGCCAGGCCCGCCATGATATTAAATTTTCCATCCCAGCACCAGCCGGGGTTGGGGTTGACTTCCAGAAGTTTAATAACGCCGTTGGCGTCGGCGCGGAAATCAAAACGCGCGTAGTCCCGGCAGCCGCATCGTTCAAAGAGCAGGTTGACATAGTCGAACAAGCGGGATTGGTCTTCTTCGTTGAGACACGCTTTGCGATAAGAAATCTGGTTCCAATAGGGGGAGTCCGGCAGCCATTTGGATTCATACCCAAGAATGGGCGGCAGATCGGAAGGCAACTGGCTATAGTCCACTTCCAGCGGCGGCAGGATAGTATAAGTAAAGCCGGGATTGCCGACGACCCCGACGGTATATTCTTTGCCGGAAAGAAATTCTTCGATCAGCACCGGTCGATTGGGCAGGGTTTCGCGCAGTTTCTGGAGGTAATGGACCAGCGCTTCGGTATCGTGAACCACAGCGTCCGCGGTGATGCCCAGACTGGAATCGCCATAGTTAGGCTTGACCAGAGCCGGAAATTCCGCGGGCAAGGTGGCGGCCGAATCATCAATGTTGAAGTAAGTTTCGAGCGGGACGGGAATATCCATGGATTCGGCAATGGCGCGAATAAGGGCCTTGTTGTAACATAGTCCCAGACACGCCGGCCCGGCGCCGGTATAAGGGATATTGAGCATCTCCAGTATCGCCGGGACGTGCAGTTCTTTGAAGGCGTCGTTATTAAATCCTTCATCGCACAAATTTAATACGCATTGCGGAGGACTGTTGCGCAAATCCGTCAACAGTGAGGCGTGATTATCGAGATAACGGAAATTGTACTGGTTTAACTGTTCCAGAGCGTCCCGCAGCCGGCGGATGGTTTCCATGTCTTCAGGATTGAATTTCCCACCGACCTTAACCATGTCGGGCAGGGTCGGGTCACCCAGGATGACGGTCATTTCCTTAAACAGCGGACCGCGGCGGGCGGTAATACGCGCCTTGTGGGGAGCGGCGGTCGTGATGAACATCCGATGCGCCATCATCCCCAGGTCCTGATTACGGTGTGAATCGGTGGGCGTGCTGCTGTAGATGCGCGTGTTCAGGAAGCCCAGGCGGTTGAGCAATTCGGTGATGGAGTCCCGGTCATACAGCCGTTCGGCGTAAAACTGGTCGGCAATCACGCCTTTTTCCGCGTGGACGATGACTTCACGGGAAATTAATCGCTGCCCGTCGGCGGCGAGGGAACGCTCCCGGCAAACAAAATGATTGGTGTCAATCCATTCCCAACTGCGGCGCTCAAAATGACTGCGCATCCATTCGCCGTCCACCAGGTCCATCGCCAGTATGCCGCCGGAAATAAGCACTTTTTTCACGGTTTCCAAAACGGTATGGTCATCTTCTTCCCGTTCAAAGTACCCGAAGGAATTGCCCATGACGGCGACGCATTGAAAGGAACTTTCCGGAAAACGAAACTTGCGGGCGTCGCCTTCATGAAAATCGATCATCAGATTTTCCCGCTGTGCCCGTTTTTTGGCCAACCGGATCAGGTAACGCGACCGGTCAATACCGCTGACCTGCGTGAAGCCGCGTCGGGCCAGTTCCAGGCAGTGTCGCCCCTGGCCGCAGCAAAGGTCCAGGATATGATCGTTTGGGGTAATGCCGGTGCTTTGGACGAGTAAATCCACTTCCTGTACGGTGTTGGTGTCGTTTTCCACCACGTCGCCGTCCGTTTTCAGGTAGAGAGAGTTGAACAGCGTTCGCCACCAGTCGGTGGGGAGGTGCCGCTCCAGATCGGAGACGGGACCAAAGGTTTTGGGTTGGTCGGTTCCACGCCTGCGTTTCTTGGACATCGAAAAAAATCCTTTACAACAAGTTGCTCGGCCGGTTCCTTCGTCGGGCGACTACGCTGCAACGTTACGACGATATTCTGTCGCCTTGGTTATAAAAAAGCCCCAGGACCCGTTGCAGGTACACCAGGGCGGAAAACGCCGTGAAAATGACAGTTACCCAGAGCATGATGTCGCGTAACGTGACGGCCCATGTCTCACCGCGGCAGTGTGCCAGATAAAAGATAACCGTGCCGATGGTGAAGCTTTGGAGAAACATTTTTAATTTACCCACCCAGGTAGCGCCAAACGCTTTGCCTCGTGATTCACTCAGGTATCGAATAATGGTGACGAAGATTTCCCGGCCCAGGATGACCCCCGTCATCCACCAGGCCACGCCGGAATCCACCGTTTCGGCGGCTCCCCAAAGCGGCTGCTGTAACCACGCCAGCAGAATAAAACCTCCGCCGACTAGAATTTTATCGACCAGAGGATCAAACGAGCGGCCGAACTGACTGGTTACTTTCAGATGGCGGGCCAGGGGGCCGTCGGCGATATCCGTCAGGCCCGCAATAACAAACAGAATAAACGACCAGTCCATGATACTTTTATAGGCATCGTTGACCAGCCGGTGATCCGCCCGGATAAGCAGAAATAAATACCCCGCGGTGAAAAAAATCCGTGAAAAGGTCAGCACATTAGGCAATTGTCGTACGAGTGATGACATGGGGAACGTTAACAATCCTTTTATCGGCTAACCTGGCCGACCAGATCATAGTTCTTTCGTTTAGTTATCATAATTTTGACCATGCGACCCGGTTTCAGCGTGGTCCGTATCGGAGCGCTAACATAACAAACGCTGTCAATCTCCGGCGCCTGACCGGCATGTCGAGCGGTGAACCATGACAGGTTCTTGTCCAGTCTCATTTCCGTCATGACGCTGTCGCTCAAGGTGTTCAGCAGGAGGGCCTGGACCTTCCGGCCGATGTACGCTTCGGCTTTGGCGAACGCAATACTCTGTTGGGTCATCATCAACTGCTCCAGACGTCGCTGCCTGGTTTTAGCGGGCACTTGTCCGGCCATTTTGCCCGCCGGTGTTCCCGGCTCCGGCGAGTAGGCGAATCCGCCCAGAGCGTCAAAGCGCTCCTCCCGGACAAATTCCAGCAACTCCGCAAACTCGGCATCCGTTTCCGTTGGATATCCGACCAGCATCGTAGTCCGCAAGGTCAAATTGTCAATCGAATCGCGGATTTTTTTTAATAATTTTTTTGTTTTTTCCCGGTTGATATGGCGGTGCATGAGCTTGAGCACCCGGTCGTTGATATGCTGGAGGGGCATATCGAGGTAGGGGACCACCTTTTCGCACTGGTTCATGGCGTCAATAATGTCATCGGTAACGCTGGCCGGATGTGTATATAGCACCCTTAGCCAGCGCAAGCCGTCCAGACGGTTCAGGTCGCGTAACAGACGCCCCAGGCCTCCGTAGCCGTCTAAATCCCTGCCATAACTACTGGTTTCCTGCGCGATAAGGTTCAGCTCTACAACGCCGTCGGCCACAAGTTCGGCGGCTTCGGCCAAGACGGCCTCTGGAGTTTTGCTGCGGAAGGGGCCGCGAATCGCCGGAATCGTGCAAAAGGCGCAGCCCATGGAGCAGCCTTCGGCAATGCGAAGATAACTCCAGCATTGTTCAGTAAGACGCAGGCGGGTTTGGTCGTTTAGCACCGGACCGCGAAAGACAGGGAGCCGTTTCGGCGTCGCTTTCAACTTCAGGGGTTTGGCCGGAGATTGCAATGCCAGTTTCCGAACAATGCCAGATACATTGTCGCGTTGGTTGAGTCCAATCACAGCGTCAACGCCCGGATACCGTGTTTGCAAAGTTTTGCCCCAAAGTTGAGCAAGGCATCCGGCGACGACAATTTTGCCTATACGGCCAATTTTTTTAGCCTTTATTGCCTGGTTGATATGTTCGGCCGCTTCCGCGCGGGCGTCTTCGATGAAACCGCAGGTATTGATGACAGTAACGTCGGCTTTTTCATCGGGACCGACCAGGAGTATGCCCGAATCGGCCAAAAGGCCCAGCATTTTTTCGGAATCGACCAGGTTTTTTGCACAACCCAGGGCGACAAAATTAACAGTAATGCTTCGTTTTTTAGTCACGGGGGGTGATTATATCCTTTTCCGGCTGGTTAGCGAGGATGGTTTTATTGAAAAAATGAATAAAAAAAACTGGCTTTTTTAATCATTGTTCGCTAAATTGCTGGTTTTTATTGACCTAAATATGTTCGTAAAAGCATTCAGGAATGGAACAATATGTATAAGTGCAAGACACATAAGGGTTTAGCTAAGCGAGTAAAAGTAACCCGCAACGGCAAAGTTAGATTTAAACGTTCATTTCAGGGTCACCTGATGAGCAGTCGAAGCAGCAAGCGCCGTCGCGTATTGCGCGCCGGAGCGGCGATGGCGCCGGCTATGGCCAAAAAAACCATCGAGTTGCTCGGCGGTATTTCCTCCGCGGTTTGAAAACATAACATATTGCCCGGCAGAGGTTTAAGCTTCTGCGGCAGGGCATAATACATACCTTGCTTCTCGGCGATCAGCTTGCCGTAGCAGGTTAAAACATCAGGGCCTTTTTTGCAGGCCCGTAAAAAGAAAGGAAAGCTGAACATGCCACGTGTAGTCAGAGGCGCCGCTCGGCGTCAGTCCAAGAATCGTATTTTAAAGCAGGCCAAAGGTTTTCGCGGTGCGCGCGGCAGGACGTATCGGCTGGCGAAGGAAGCCGTGGTTCGCGCCCAGGTTTATGCAACTCGTGATCGACGGCAGAAAAAACGTCATTTTCGCGGGTTGTGGATTATTCGTCTCAGTGCGGCCTGTACCCAGCGGGGAATCCGCTACAGCCAGTTTGTCAACGGTTTGAAGCTGGCGCAAATTGCGTTGAACCGCAAGGTGCTTTCAGAAATGGCCATACATGATCCCGAAGGGTTTGATGCCGTGGTGGACGCGGTTCGCAAGGCTTTGCCCGCGTAAGGGTTTATTCCAAACGTAAAAAAACGAAAGAAATCTTTTTTTCGATTCGTTTTGCCGCCTTTTGTTCACAATATGGCTGATAATTAGCCGAAAAACATTACTAATGTCAGAGATTCTTGAACAATTTAAGACGGTAGGCAAACAGGCGCTGGCGGACCTGAAAGGGATTGACAGCCTCGATGGGCTGGAAGCGTATCGGGTTAAATACCTTTCTCGCAAGGGGGAATTAACCGGCCTGCTGGGGCAGTTAGGCAATTTGCCCAAAGAAATCAAGCCGCAGGCGGGCAAGCTGGCCAACCAGATAAAAAATGAGGTTCAGGCAGCGTTTGATGCCTGCCAGCAAGCGCTGGCGGGGGGGAAGGCGGCGCCATCGGGACCGATGTTTGATGTGACCTTGCCCGGACGGCAGCCTTGCCTGGGCAGCCGCCATGTGATAATGCAGGTTACGGAGGAATTGCTGGAGATTTTCGGGCGGATGGGTTTCGAAGTGGGGTACGGGCCGGAAATCGAGGATGAACGGCATAACTTTATCGCCCTGAATATTCCTCCGTCGCACCCGGCGCGCGATCCGCTGGATAATTTTTATATAAATGAATCGACGCTGCTGCGGTCGCAGACTTCGACGATGCAGATTCGGGAGATGGAGCGTCGCCGGCCGCCGATTCGGCTGGTGGCGCCGGGGCGAGTGTTCCGGCCGGATGCGGTGGACGCTACCCACATGTACATGTTTCATCAGATCGAAGCGCTGGTTGTGGATGAAGGCGTTAGCATGATCGATCTGAAAACCACTATTGACCAGTTTATTCAGGCGTTTTACGGTGAAAAGCTGCAATGGCGGTTTCGTCCCAGTTTTTTCCCCTTCACCGAGCCGTCGGCCGAAGTAGATTTGCTGCTGAAGGATAAGGCCGGCCAGGAAAAATGGATTGAAATGGGCGGGTGCGGCATGGTCGATCCCAATGTGTTCGAGGCGGTAGGCATCGACCCAGAACGTTATACCGGCTGGGCCTTCGGTTTCGGCATCGAGCGTCTGGCCATGCGCAAGTACGGCATCAGCGACATCCGCTGGCTTTTCGAAAACGACCTGCGCTTCCTGCGGCAATTCTGAATTACGGCGCGTGGGTGCAATTTATTTCGTAGTCGCCCATCGGCAAAAAGAATGGAGTATCGCCGTGAGTGAATCTGTTTGGTATTATATGGCAGGTCAGCAGCAAGTGGGGCCGGTTCATTTTGAGGACATCAAGGTTCGTGCGGCCGAGGGGACCATAACTCCTGAAAGTTACCTTTGGCGGGAAGGATACCCCAATTGGGTGAAGGCGTGGCAGATCGAGGGATTATTTCCCGGTCATATTCCCCCTTCAGGTACATATACGGCGCCGATCGCGGATTATGCTGAGGGTGAAGTATCATATCATTCCGTTTTCCCTTCGGTGGTTAGCGGCGCGGGATTCTGGAAACGATTTGCGGCTTATTTATTAGATGGATTGATCATGTTTGTGCCGCAATTTATCCTGGGTTTTGTGATGGGCGAGGTTCTGATTGTGCGGGGGGGAATGTCGGAAAATGAGGTAAATCCACTTGCGCAACTTATATCGGCTGTTTTGGGGTGGTTATACTTTGCGCTTATGGAAAGTTCATCCTATCAGGGCACACTGGGCAAGCTGGCGCTGGGGATCAAAGTAACCGATGTTTACGGCCGGCGGATAGGTTTCGACAGAGCGACGGGCAGGCACTTTGCCAAGATTATTTCCGCGGTGATTTTGCTCATCGGTTTTATAATGGCCGGCTTCACCGCCAAAAAACAGGCCTTGCACGATATGATAGCCGGCTGTCTGGTTGTGAACCGGTAAGGTTCATAACCAATCCTATTACAAGAGGTGATGGGGGCCGCGGCATGAAGGCGTTTTGTTCTTAGTGCTGCCGGGAACGAGTAAAATAATAGTGGCGGTTGGGCCTGATATAATGGAAAACCTGGTTTTCCCAGGCCAGTCGTTTTTGCAGGCTGAAGGC
>CAZOCV010000020.1:4943-15485 GCA_964578395.1 uncultured Pirellulales bacterium | reverse complement strand
GTATAGGGTTGGCGCAACTGAAAAGCAACCCGTGTCGAACCGGTAAAACTCAAACGCGGCTGGGCGGATGAAAACCGCGCCAATTCCACTTCTTCGCGGGGGGCGACATTTATCACGGCGGTGAAAATCGGCTGATCGTCCAGGTAAAGAATCTCGATTTCAACAGATTCCACTTTGGGCCACTGAAGCAATACGACCTCCAGCCCTTCCAGCAGGCGGGGTGTCCATCGGGTCAAAGCCCCAAATGCCCGTGCCAGTTGTGTCGGCTCTTCCAGAGGAGTGGCGGCGCGATACGCCTCCTGGAGATATTGGGCCAGCGAGACCTGCAGGTCGTCGAGGTTGCGGCTTTGTTCCATGAGCCTTACCGTTTCCGAGAGGGTATCGGAGGGCAATTGCCGGCCCGATACCTCGAAACCGCTGCGCAGCAGTATTTGGCACAGCACATGGCGAAGTTCCTGTTGCTGCTCGCCGGTGAGTTCTCCCAGCAGTTCTCCGCGCATATCTTCATTGAGATACCTCGTTATCATCATCAGCAGAGGTTCAGCCGCTTTGCCCGGACTGGAGCGGGCGGCTTGGGCCGCGGAGGCGGTATTTTCCTGAAATACCAGACGTATGACCGCTTCCATATGCACCAGCGCCTCGGCAAGCTGCTGATTCCAGAGTTGTCTGTCCGCGTGGGATTTGGCCTGGCTGATGCGATGCAGATTTTCCAACGCCAGGCGCGCGTCCGCCAGAATATTGACGATTGACTGTGAGTGGGAGGGACTGAGTGAAAATTCAATATGGTCGGTTCCGGCCTTCAGGGATTCGATGGCGCGGTCGATTTCTCTCTGGGCAATTTCTTCATTGGGTTCGAAGCGAATAACGCCGCGCGTGGGCAACATGCGATCATCGATAACCAACGGATGGGGGACGGCGCGAATGGCTAAATCCTCATTGCGGCGCCACAGCAAATCCATTTCTTGTTCGGTCAGAGTGCGGGAATCAAGGCAGCCACCGCATAGCAGCGCCAGCCCTGCCAGCCCAAGTAAGCCATAGAGGCGATGCCACCACTTGAACGAATCGCTTGCTTTTTTAAGGTATGACATATCTGGCGGCTCTTTAATGGGTTTTGTCGGTTAACGGCAGTTGCCCCAGTAAATCAATGGTTTTTGCGGCGGGGAATCGCTGATTTTCCGCAAAACAGGCGGCAATCTGCGACCAGTCCTGCACCACCTGGATTTCCTCCGGCAGCGTATGCAGTTCTTCAATCAGGCGGTCACGCCCAGCTTGCGATAATTCGGCAGGCAGGGGCAAAATCAAAAAGGCCCGCATTCCATTTTCATGATAGGCCAGCACGTCGGAAATTTTATCTCCGATGCCAATTTCCACGCGGGTAAAGCGTGAGCGAATATCCTCCAGCCTTCTGGTTTTATATGCTCCGCTTCCTTTAACAAAGGTTTGCAGTGTGCTCAGCAGCAAAGGGCCGGGAGGAAATCCATGTTGTTCCAGCCATGCCCTGCTTTTGGGGCCAAACAGGTCCGGACGATGGGTCAGGTAAACGATGGTATGCTGTCCGGCCAGGCCATGAAGCACCTCGGCCGCGTGCGGCATCGGTTCGGCGTTGCCTATCAAAACCGCATGGAATCCGGAGGCCACAATCGTTTTATCCAGGTCCACGATCATTATCGGTTCATCGGCGTTGCGGCAGGATATGGCGAATTTCGCGGGTTCCGGCGGCGACTCCTGCAGATTTACCGCAGCGACAGCCGCCTGAAAAATATAATCCCCCGGCGCATCCGGCTCAAAGGTAACCGTCGCCAGACCCGCATCATCGGTTAAGGCCGCTTTGTAAAGCTTTTCCTGATGATAAAAACGTACACAATAACCCGGCTGGGGCTGGAGAAAATCTCCCGCACGAAACTGAGCCTGCAGGGTAGTCGGCTGATGGGGCAGAACCAGGCCGTCATGTGCGGTGAAAAAATTGGCGCTGTCGGTTTCCAAAATTGCCGATTGCACGCCGCAACCGGCGCAAAGCACTAATGCCGACAGAACCTGTAAAACAATCCGCGCGAAACGCCACATTCGCATAATCCTCTTGATTTAAATACATTATAAGGGCATAACCTCAGAAAAACAATCATGGTCAAAATTTTTTTCCAATATTTGCTCTGAACCTTTCAGGATAGTAAACTATCATGACAAATAATTATTCCGGAGGTCAGGATATGGGTATGAGATATTTTCAGACGGCCGGCGTTATTGTGCTGGGTTTGCTGGTATGCGGGTGTTCCGGCCCTGTCATCACCGTACGCCATCATTTGGGCGGCGCTGTTGATATGGGGATTGAGCCGGGGGCGTATCATGTGGGACAATTTCAGGTGCGGCCGGAAGCATTTACCGACCTGCCGACATACGCGAAAAACAGTCTGGAAAAGCAGCTAACAGATTATGATACAAGCACTTCCGTCGGTTTACGGCAATCCGACCTGGTTGTCGATGGGGTAATTAATGTAACCGCCGAGGATTTCAGGGGCGTGCGGCATATACGGCAGTGGAATGCGCAGCGGCATAACCTCGAAGAGGTGGAAGTCCCCAGTTTGCGGCGGGAAGTGGCGGTAAAGGTGAATTTTGTTATATGCCGCAGCGATGAGTACTTACGCGAGGTGACCCTGGAAACGGCTCGTTCTTTCAGTTCGAACGAGGACCCTCTAATACGGGGAGATGAAGGGCTGCTCCGGCCGGATGACCCGGAAAGAACGCCGGCGGTCGATACTATTGCCCGAAAACTTATAGATGAATGTATTCAGGATTTTATAGCGATGATTCATCCGTATGAAGTCACAGCGGAAATACCTCTGCATTATGTCTGGGGAGAAAACGCCGCTGGGGGGCTGCGGGTGGCACGGGAAGGCGACTATGTCGGCGCCGGCAATTATTTTCGAGCGGCACTAGACAGCGACCCGGATAATTCGGATTTGCATTTCAATTTGGCCGTCGTCACAGAAGCCGCCGGCGATCTGGCTGAGGCCGAAAAACACTATCGTCAGGTTCTCGAACAGCGGCCTGCCGACGAATCGGCCCGGTCAGGGCTGGAACGAGTGGTGCGGCTGCGGCGAATACAGGACTATGAGCGAAAACTGCCTTCGGCCTTAATCGGCCAATAACGTTGTCGGTACATACAATTTCGCTATCGTCTTTTCTTTTGATAAAGGCGGGCGGAAAATTTTTACAGGTTGCGCCGGCGGAAATTAATCCATAACCAGTCCGCCATTAACATCAAGAATTTCGCCGGTGATGTATTTGGCTTTTTCAGAAGCCAGGAATAAAATGGCGTCGGCAATATCATCGGGGTGGGCATATTCCTTAAAAGGAATCTTGTCGGCAAATTCAGAGTTGGTTTGTCCGCCCCAGGCGTCCGTCATTTCGGTTTTTGTCGGTCCGGGACAGACCGCGTTGACATTGATTTTGTAGGGCGCTGCCTGGAGAGCCAGGCTTTTGGTGAAGCAGATGACGCCGGCCTTGCTTGACGCATAATGAGCGCCGGCGGCGACTCCGCCTGTTTTGGCGGAGGCGGAGGCGATATTGATGATTTTACCGTAATTATTATCGCGCATGTGCCGGAACACTTCCCGGCAGAAAAGAAAAACGCTGCGCAGGTTAACCGCCAGGATGCGGTCCCACTCGGGGGTTTCAATATCGAGAATCGGGATCATTTTGCATATCCCGGCGCAGTTGACCAGAATGTCAATTTTGCCAAAATTCCGGATCGTATCCGCCACTACGCGGGTGACGGATTTTTCGTCGGAAACATCGGCGGCGGTAGCGACATGCTGCCTTTCATTCTTTTGCAGCGTTTGGACTTCCTGATCCAGAGCTGACTGGTTCAAATCAATTAATACAATCTGCGCCCCTTCATCGGCGAAAAGCCGACAGATAGAACGGCCAATCCCGCCGGCGGCGCCGGTGACAATGGCAACTTTATTTTTCAATAACATTATAATCTTATCCTTTATGGTATTTTAACGGCAGCATCCTGGCCGCATCTTTCAGTACCGCTACTGTAGCAGATGGCCCGCAAATTTCCATAGCTTTTTTGAAGGCTTCCTGGGGTGTTGGCTCCCATAAAAAGCCGACTTTGCGGGCTTGTTGCTGCGAAATACCTTCGGAAACCAGTATCAAACGGGCCTTTTCCACGGCTACGGCGCTGGCCTGGGCCATATGCACGCCGACAACTTTGTGTTTGATAGTCCCGTCGTTGACCAGTTTTTTAATCTGTTCAATGGGCGGGTAGCCGAATTCCAGCATTTCACTATGCGTCTGGCTGAAGCCTTCATAACAGGGGGACACGAGGATGACCACGCCGTCTTTTTTGACGATTTCGCCGGCGGTATCCAGAGCTTTGTTCGCCTGCCAGAATTCAATGTCGAAGGGAAAGGCGTCCGCAATGACAATGTCGAATTCATGGGGGATGGGAACGCCATAAACACGTCGTGCGATTTCGCAACCCTTTCGGTGAGCGGTTACCATATCCCCGGCCACAGCGGCTACGATCTGGTTTTTGGAGTCAAGAACGACGTTTACGATGAAATGAAGGCCGGCTTTTCTGGCCAGCGCATCGATGGAAACGCGGATGGAGTTATCGGCTTTTCCCAGAATATGGTGCGAAGGAATATCCATGCGCGTCCAATGCATATGGTCCACGGTAATCTGGCCGCTCACGCCGGGGACAAGAATTTTGCCACCCCCGGTAAAGCCGCAGATATCAATGGGCATAATGGAACCAAGGCCGATGACCAGATCGGACTGCTGCACCTTCTTGTTAATCCATACCGGGACGCCCTGATCGGTTTCGCCGATATATTCAAGACTATCAGGGTCATCCCACTGATGGTTATGAACAGGATAACGATGGGTGACGTTGGTTCCTAGTTTGGCGGTCATTTCTTCCGGCGTCATGGGGCGATGGGTTCCCAAAGCCATCATAAATTCAATCTGGTTCTGGGTAATGCCTGCGCGATAAAGCTCTTCAAGAACCATATCAACGAATTGATTGACGGGTGTGGGACGGGAAATGTCGTCGGCAACGATCAGGATACGTTTTTTATTGACGGCCAAATCGCGTAAACGTTGAGTGTCGAGGGGTTGTTCAATGGCGGCCTGGACAAGTTCGGGGCCTTTTTTTTCCGTTGAAAAAAACGGTAACGAAAAGACCTGAGCCTTGATCTCATCTGGTATAACCAGCGGTGGCGTTTGAGGATACGGAAATTTAATTTTCATATAAAATTCATAATATAATACTATTGACATACATATTTGGATATCTTACCATGATAGGTATGAATATAACAAGCATAAAAATGGTTCCTATAGAAAATCAGAACAAGATTGAGCAAATTGTCAGCGCCATTAAAAAGCTGATCATCGAGGGCGACCTCAAGCCGGGCACGTCACTTCCCTCTGAACGGGAACTGGCGGCACAATTGGGGGTCAGCCGGTTTAGTTTACGCGAGGCGCTGCAGGTAGCCAAGTCTCATGGTTTAATTACGGTTTGTCGCGGCAGACGTCCTCAGGTGGCCAATCCATCTTCGGCGGCCGCAGCGGAAATTATGAGTGTCACCTTCGAGAGGGCGAAAACGTCCCATTTGGATCTTATCGAAGCCCGTGAATGTCTGGAATGCCAGATCGCCCGTCTGGCGGCGGAGCGAGCCGATAATATTGAGATACAAATACTGGAAGATAATTTGTTGCAGTTGGAGAAATACCAGGAGGATATGCTTCGCGCCGCTGAAATTGACGTGCAATTTCATCAGCAACTGGTGAAAGCCAGCCGGAATGTGGTATTTGACATTATGCTTGGTCCATTAGCCCAACTTTTGCGGGAGTCCAGAAGGCGGACGATGAGAGCGGACGGCGTCCGGCGCGCCATTCAAGGGCATAAGGAAATTCTCAAGGCGATAAAGGCTCACGATTCTGAAGGCGCCGCCAGAGCCATGTTGGAACATCTGCGTATGGCCAAGAAAGACTTGGATATTGTCGAAAAGAGGTAATTATGGCAAATATTATCGATTTATCGGTGCCGATTTATCATGGGGGGCTGACCATGCCGCTGGATCCCAAATGCGCGGTTATTGTGCATCACACGATTGATACCATGAAATACAATATCACGCAGTTGATTATCAGCACGCATTATGGCACGCATCTGGATGCTCCGTTTCACTTTTTCGATAAGGGCAAGACGGTGGATGAGCTGGATCTGTCCAAATGCGTCGGGCCGGCCGTCGTTTTGGATTTTCCCGGATTGCCGCGAAGATACAGCATGAGCGTTAAGGATTTCGCCAAATATGAGCAGAAGGTTCAGAAAAATGCGCGTCTGATATTAAGGACGGGCTGGTCAAAGCACTTTCCGAAAAAAGAGTATTTGTCGGAAGGGCCGATGATTAGTCCGGAACTGGCCCGCTGGCTGGCGAAGAAAAAAATTGCGATGCTGGGGCTGGAGACACCGGGAGTGCATCCCGTCGAATGGGAGAAGGTTCATAAAATTCTGCTCAAAGCGGAAATTGTCATTGTGGAAGGCCTGGCCAACCTGAATAAAATCAAAAAAGAAAATATCTTTTTTATCGCCGCTCCATTGAAGATAAAAGGCAGGGATGGTTCTCCCGTGCGGGCCATGGCGATTGAAGACATGCCCTCGTATCGATAAGAGCGCAGCGTCAATAGCAAACTGACAAAAGTTGTAAAACGAACACGGAGGTAATAATGAACCCGTTTATGCTTGGAATTCTTTTGGTGATTTTGGCCGGGGCCTGTGAAGGGTTGTTTTCTTTGGGCGTTACGCGGACGCCGAAATGGCGATGGGAAAACATCTGGGGGCTGGGTTCGCTAATCGCTTTGGTGCTGGTTCCCTGGCCGGTGGCGTATTATACCATTCCCTGCCTGAAAGAGGTTTTCCAAAATACCTCGCAAGTATTGCTTCTGACGACTTTTTTGTTTGGCGTAGGGTGGGGACTGGGCGGCATATTCTGGGGTAAGGGCATTGCCGCCGTGGGAATGGCTTTGGGCGTGTCTCTATTGATGGGTTTCATTAATGTATTTGGCTCACTGGGGCCGATGGCGATAACCGAACCCTCCAAATTCTCCACCTTTAGCGGTCGGATGCTTTTATTGGCGGTGTTCGTTATGGTTGTCGGCATTGTTTTCATATCCATTGCCGGGAAGCTCAGGGAGAAAGAACAAAACACAGGTACGACGGTCTCTAATTCAAACAAGCCTTCGACGCCTTTTGTTGTCGGTCTTATTTTCTGTCTTATTTCCGGCATTTTATCAGCATCGGTCAATTTCGGCTTTGTTTTTGGCAACAAACTGGCCCAAACAACGCTTGACATCGGCGGCGCCAGCCCGATTTCACAGAATAACGCCATCTGGGCTTTGGTTTTTACGGGCAACTACCTGGTCAATTTCTTATATGCTCTGTGCCTGATGATTAAAAATAAAAATCTGGGCATGATTTTCAAACAAGGCGGCGCTACTCACTGGTTCTGGGCGTTGTTTATGGGCATAACCTGGCCGTTGGGTATTGTGCTTATGGGCATCGCTGCCGACAAGATGGGAGATTATGGCAAATATGCCGCATTTCCGATGATGCTGCTGTGCGCCGTTTTGTTCGGCAACCTGTCCGGCGCCTTGACCGGGGAATGGAAAGGGACTTCTTCCAAACCCAAAGGCGTGATGCTGTTGGGCGTATTGATTCTGTTCATCGCTTTTGCCCTGCTGGCGATAGCCAACAAGCCGGCAAACTAAAAAAGGTTATACAACTGTTTATGGGTTTGGCTTTTTATCAATATGTCAGGAAAAGAGGTTAATATGAAAGAAAGAATACCGGTAAAAGATCGTTTCAAAAACAAGGTGGCGATTGTTACGGGCGGCGCTTCGGGCATCGGGCGAGCCATTATGGAAGAACTCTGCAAGGAAGGCGCTTGCGTGGCGTTCAGCGGGATAAGCGACATCGGCGTAACGACGGCCATGGAATTAACCAATGACGGATTCAAGGTTATGTTTTGCCGCGGCGATATGGCCGACGAAAATTTCTGCAAAAGTATCGTGGACCAAACCGTCGCCAAATGGGGCACGGTGAATTATCTGGTGAATAATGCCTTTTCATTCGTGGCCAAAGGAATGGACGCCACCACCAAGGATTGGGAGCGTGTTTTTATGGTTGGTCCGGTGGGGTACGCCAGAATGGTACAGAACGCGGCGCCTCACATGAAAAAAGCCGGCGGCGGCGCGATTGTAAACATGTCCAGCATCTCCGCTTTTCAGGCGCAGGTGAATCGCTGGACCTATAATGCCGCCAAAGGCGCTGTGCATACCATGACCAAAAACATGGCGCTGGACCTGGCCAAATATAACATCAGGGTCAATAGCGTCAGTCCCGGCTGGATCTGGACCCGGGAAGTGTATAAGGCTGCAGCGATCGATGGCGGCGGACGCGAAAAATGGGATTCCATTTGGGGCCAATATCATATGCTGGAACGATGCGGCGAACCCGTCGAATGCGCCGGACCAACGCTGTTTCTACTGAGTGACGATGCTTCTTTTATTACGGCCACCGATTTGCCCATTGACGCCGGTTATCAAAGCATGGGGCCGGAGGGTCTGGGCAAAACCGCCGCGTTTGCCGGATCTGATTAAATTTTCTATAAGCGCCGTTCCTGCTGGCAAAAGGCAAAGGATGATAAACGACGGAATCTTCTGAAATGCCTATTGTTCTTGTGGGATATCGGAAAAGCTTATAACTAACGCTAAATTCGATACTTACCCATCGGGTAAGTTTTGAGCTTGATTAATTGTCGACAATCGACTATTTTGAGTCAAAACATCATTGACCTTGGCAAGGATTAATTATGGCAGGCAATAATTACATCAACGGAAAATGGGTCGCTTCCAAAGATGCAGCGCGATATGAAACTCATAATCCCGCGGATTTGACGCAGGTAACAGGGACATGGCCCAAATCCACGCTTGAGGATGTCCAGGCCGCCCTGGAAGCGGCCCAAAATGCCCTGCCGGCGTGGCGGCAATTGACGGTTTATCAGCGCAGCGACTATCTGCGCAAGGCCCTTTCCTTGATGCGCGAAAGGATGAACGCCATTGCGGAGGTAATTACCGCCGAAAACGGCAAAACGCTGGCCGAATCGCGGGGGGAAATAACCTCCGCAATTAAGGAAATGGATTACCAGATTAACGAAGGGCTTCGCCAGGGCGGCAGGATGATGCCGTCGGAGAAGGACGGCGTACTGGCTTATACCCTTAGAGTTCCGCTGGGTGTCGTCGCCGTTATTTCGCCGTGGAATTTCCCGTTTAATGTTCCTGCGCGAAAGATTACTCCGGCCTTGATTACGGGGAATACCTGTATTCTCAAGCCGGCCAACCTGACTCCCGGCGTCGGCGCTGAGTTTGTCAAACTTTTTGATGAGGCGGGCCTGCCGCCGGGTGTGTTGAATTTTCTGACGGGCAGCGGCGCCGTCATCGGCCAGGCGCTGACCGAAACCCCTGCGGTGAAGGCGATAACATTCACAGGCTCAACCGAGGTCGGCATGGGGATTCACAAAGCGGCGGCGAATCATCTGACCCGCACGCAACTGGAGATGGGGGGCAAGAATCCGCTGGTTGTTCTGGCGGACGCTGACCTGGAAAAAGCGGCGGATGCGGCGGTGTTGGCCGCTTATGCCTGCGCTGGGCAGTGGTGCACCTCAACCAGCCGGGCGATTGTGGAAAAAAGCATTTTTGATAAATTTATGGATATGCTTTCGGATCGCGTCAAGCGCATCATCGTCGGCAAGGGAACAGATTCCAAAACGACGATGGGACCCGTGTGCGGCAAGAGTCAGCTTACCAATATTCTTAGCGGCATTCAAAAAGGCAAAACAGAGGGAGCCAAACTGGAAACCGGCGGTGATCAGATTAAGACGGATGGTTTGGCCAACGGTTGTTTCGTTGCCCCGACTATTTTCACAGGCGTGACTCCGGATATGTTTATCGCCCAGGAAGAGATATTCGGCCCGGTTCTTTCGATTATCGAGGCCGCTCATTTCGATCAGGCCGTGGAAATAGCCAATCACGTCAGGTTCGGCCTTTCGTCTTCCATTTATACCAATGATCTCCGCAAGGCCCTGACGTTTGTGGAAAAAACCGATGTCGGGCTGACCCATGTCAATATCCCGACGGCGTTCAAGGAGCCTCAATTAAGCTTCGGCGGGGTGAAACTGTCCGGCTGCGGGCTTCCGGAGGCGGGCGATACCGGCGTGGAATTCTTTACCGAACATAAAACCGTTTATATTCAATACCGATAGGCAACATGAAAACCATTCAAGTCAAAGCAGCGACGACGATAGAAAAAGTACTGGCGGAAGATGCGGATTACCGGCGGCTTTCCCCCGACGCGCTGGCGAGTATCGCATTTGAAATTTTTCTCATCCGGGAATTCGAGCAAACCCTGCTGAAATTATGGTCGGAAGGGTGTGTTCATGGGCCGGTCCATACCAGTATCGGCCACGAAGC
>CAZOCV010000020.1:0-4843 GCA_964578395.1 uncultured Pirellulales bacterium | reverse complement strand
TCGGCGTCATAGGAACCAATGCGATTGTCGCCGGCGGAGTGCCGCTGGCGACGGGGGCGGCGTTTGCGGCCAAATATAACAAAAAAGATGAAGTCGTGGTTGCTTTTCTTGGCGACGGGGCGGTCAATCAGGGAGCTTTCCATGAAGCCTTGAATCTGGCCGGCATCTGGAAACTTCCGGTGGTGTATTTTGTGGAGAACAATCTCTATGCCGTCGCCACCGCTATCAGCAACGCCACTGCCACCAGCGATCTGGCGGTGAAAGCCGTTGCTTACGGCATCGAGGGACTTATCGTTGACGGTATGGATCCTGTTTCGGTGCATCTGGGATTGCAAAAAGCGGCGCAAACCGCCCGTGCCGGCAAAGGCGCCACGTTAATCGAGGCCAAATGTTATCGATTCTTCCATCATGCCGGCCCCATCCCCGGCAGTAATTATGGCTACCGCGGCAACGAGGAAGAGGCCAACTGGCAATGTCTGGATCCCGCCGTGATGTTCCCCCAAAAAGTGATGGAACTGAAGTTGCTGTCGGGCTCCCAGATCGGGCAGATAAAGCAGAAAGCCCTGGATGCGGTTCATACCGCCTTTGATGCGTGTGCGGAATCCCGTGACAACAAGCTTCAAGTCCGGGAGCATCTCTGGCCGGATGTCGCCACCCTTGAAAAAGGATTGCGGGGGAACGGTGAAGTATTTGAGAAGATTACGTTTCAGGAAAAAGAGGATTTCTCGCGATTTGAGCAAAAATCCTATGTGGAGGCCATCTCGTCCGTTACCGGGCGGTGGCTGCAAAAGGATAATCGCGTTTTTGTGGTCGGGGAGGAGATCGCCAATTTTGGAGGCGGTCCGTATGGCGCCACCAAAGGGTTGCCCGCCCAGTATCCTGACAGAGTGCTCAATACGCCGATTTCCGAGGCGGGTTTTGTAGGTCTGGCCGGCGGGGCGGCGATGAGCGGCCTGCGGCCGATTGTGGAGATTATGTTTCCTGATTTTGCCCTGGTGGCCGCCGACCAGCTTTTTAATCAGGTGGGCAAGCTCCGCCACATGTATGGCGACTCAACGGAGATGCCGGTGGTCGTCAGGACCCGTATTGCCATCGGCTGCGGCTACGGGGGGCAGCATTCGATGGACCCGGTAGGGATTTTTTCCTTGTTCAGCGGCTGGATTATTGCTGCGCCTTCGAATGCGTTTGATTATATCGGTCTTTTTAATTCCGCGATGACCAGTAAAAATCCCGTTTTGATGATGGAACATCATGAGCTTTACCCGCTCAAAGGCGATGTTCCCGAAAATAATCTGGATTATTTCGTTCCTCTGGGAAAGGCCAAAATCCTTCGGCAGGGCAGCGATGTGACGGTGCTCAGTTACAGCAAAATGATTAATGATTGCCTGACGGCCGCCGAGCAGCTCCAGCAGCAGGGAATCAGCGTTGAACTGATTGACCTGCGCACCATCAGCCCCAGAGATATTGATTATGACACCATCGGCCAATCGTATGCCAAAACCAAAGCCCTGGTGATTGTCGAGCAGGCGCCCAAAAGTATTTCCATCGGCGCCAAAATAACCGAGCATTGCCAGGCGGCCTTTTTTGATTATATGGATGGCCCGATAGCCACGCTTAGCGGGCGCGATATTCCCAATCCGGTTTCGAAGAAACTGGAAAAAGCCTCAACGCCCTCGCTGGATGAAATTCAGCAGATGATATTCAAGGCCGCAAAAAGGCAATTATAGCCCCAAGATACAGATTGCCGGATTTCGGATTTATATTCAAAGGCATATCCATCATGCAAAAAATGGATATATCCGCGGCATCCTCTTCCTCATGAGCTAATCAACGAGTATGAGTCCGTAGTAATTCGGGCTTTGCCGTCGCGTGCGAATGACCTCAATAGGCAATCCGGCTTTCTTCACGGTCGAGAAAACATCGATTCCGCAGGCTTCCATCGCAGGTCTGGCCTGCTCCGGATGCCGACACACGTTCGTTTTCAGATTACATTCCTGGCAGAAATAACAAGGTCCGGCCCCCAACCCCAAAGCCTTCCATGCGCCCCGCAGAAAAATCGTGCGCTCCAGGTCGGCAATAGCGGCTTTGACATCCGTGACGGCGTCGAAATGGATTAATAGGGCGCGGCGATATGAATCCAAAACCCCGCGCATCTGATCGGGCGTGGGTGTGAACGGCGGGCAGACGAGACACTGGCCATAGCCGCTGCAGCCGAACTGACACTTCAAACGCACCCAGGGGGCCGTTATGACCTCCGCCGTCGATATGATGCGGACCGCCTTAACGCCGGGCGTCTGTCCGGCAAGGCAGTTTAATTCCTTGTTCGTCAGACGCTGTTTTGTTTTATGGATGATGTTGTGACTCATGGCTTGCTTTATTAACCGGTGGCATATCCGTTTAAAATGTACAGAAGTTATTATATCGTGTTCCTGAGCTTTTTACAATGCAGCTCTGGAACGATCAGGCGTTTATCACAGACAAGGTGTTATTTTACCTAACTCATGCCTTTACAGCGGTTTGGCAACGCAAACATGGCGGGCAGTGGGATGGGAAGATGATTTTGCTGATTTATTTCAAAAAACGTTAACAAAAAAGTGGAATAATATCTCCGGCAGGAAGTTAGGTTCTTTGCGGTTGCCATGCTCACGCTCGCGTGAGCATGTCTGTTCGGAGTTGGGCCTTCAGGGCGTGTAGCCCAAACGTGACGAGTCCGCCTGAGGCGGACTGCCCGCGTTCTTCCGCATCGCCAACTACCTTTATGACGCGAAACAAGATCGCGGGCTGGAAGCCCGCGTCACCGTTAACGGCCAAGCCAAAGCTTGAACTCCCAGCGCAAGTGGCTTGGGCGTCTCGCCCAAGATTCCAAGTGACATGACCTTCTCAACCAAGATTCTGATGGTCAAGCCGCCCATGGCAAAGCCATAAACCTTGGGGTGCCATGCTCACGCTCGCGTGAGCATCCAGCCAAAGGCTGGACCGGATCGCCGCGAGCTTTCTGTAACTAACCCGCTCCCGCTGGTCGCTGCTTCGTGGGCGAGACATGAATAAGTAACTTGGGGCCGATAATATGAAAATCGTTACGGGGTAATGAGCCTCGCGCTCGAGTCAACCTTGACTTTTGGCCAAAGACAAACTTTACTTTTATCCCAAGTCAAGCTTTACCCGCTCCCGGGACAAGCTTTACTTGCTCCCGAGTCAACCTTTACTTTGAACCAAAGTCAACCTTGACTTGGATACCAAGTCAACCTTTACCTTGAACCAAAGTCAACCTTGACTTGGATACCAAGTCAACGTTTACCTGGATACCAACACAACGTTGACTTTCCCCCAAAGTAATACTATGACCGCGATCAAAGTAATACTATTACCTCGATTAATGTAATACTATAACCGCAACCCAGGTAATACGATGACCCGCCTGAGAGTTCCATAACCCGCCGCCCGGCCCGACGTTTACCACCGCCCCGGACAAATAATACGTTTCACACCTTTAACACTTTTCAAACCCTTCACACTTTTATAGGACCACGAACCACACGAACCACGCGAAAAAAACCTTTTAGACGCTGATTTCGCTGCTTTCGCTGATCATTAAGAAGTCAGTATTCCGTCATTGACTCCACCCGCCAGCCGGGATATGATTTAAGCGGCAATATGGTCAACGATGGCGCTGCTACTGCTCGAATGTGCACCTTTGATAAGCAAGAAGTTAAACCACGAAGTGCGCGACTCATCACGGCGAAGCGCCAAGCCGTAGCCGGAAGGATTCGAAAAAATGGGTTCCTGACACCTTCATTTTACCCGGAACCTATAACAGATGAGATATCAACCCTTTAATTTCCGTTTCATACTTCTTTTAATTGTTTGGCTATCACTATTCTGCTGCGTTGTTGTCATTCCTTTTCTTATTCTTTTCGTTCTTTATACTCTCCGGGGTCGTAGTAGTGATGATCCTCTAGTTTGGTTCATTATTCTTGCCTTTTTACCCACCCTTCTTCTTATCTGGCTGAAAGAAAGCGGCCGGTGGGACATAGTTAGATTCATAGATAGATTCTTCAGGAATCTGGCATTTCCCGCCGAAATTAAGGATATCGTGTCCTTCCTGGAGCAGCAGGGCTTGGTTCTCTATCGTCAAAAGAGACCAGATCGCAAGTGGCTTGGCGTTTACATGGAATACGGCAACGGAAACATAAAAGTCCGTATCGTGCTGGAAAGACCTTTTTGGCTGATCGCGGTAGCTGATGACGTACCGAGGCCGGACAGTTGGTATGATGTGGCCTTACTGCGGGATTTTGCCTTGTCCAAAGGCCCTGATGTTCTGCCTTTATCGGAGCAGATCAAAATCTTCAAGTTAATCTGGCGGCCTTTGCAAGAGGCCTTTTCGTCGTCGAAGAAACAGTCCACCCTCGCTCGGTTCGATCAGTTAAACATGGAACGGATGACGCGGGTTATTCCGGTTTGGTCAAGGGTGAAATAAAGATGTCAGGAACCGTTTTCGGCTTCCTATACCAGCGCCGACAGCAAAACCGTGGGCTATGAATACGACAACCGGTTGTGTCAAGAATCTTTCGCACATTTTTTATGGGTCCATCATTGGGTTTACCTGGGTAGAAGCTTTGCTCCCGTCCCGGGCCGCGATGCCTCAAAGGGGGCGGGATGTGCGGGGATGATGCCCTTGTTGATGATGGCCAGGAGCGATTTGTACTGCTCGAATCTGCGGCAGGACTACGGGGCCGGGCACATGGCCCTGACAGGTTGCCCGAAAAAGGCTGGTCAAAAAATGGATAAACCCTTGAAAATTTCCTTCAATTATTCGCGGAATGGAGGGATAATACAGATAACT